>JAYUXQ010000276.1:0-5075 GCA_043752905.1 Nannocystis sp.
ACCCGAGGCCCGTGTGACGATCCCCGACGGTGGCATCGGCAGGCTCAGCTGGTCTGCGCCCGAGGTGCATGGCGGTCAGGGCTGGAGCGACAGGAGCGACGTCTACTCCCTGGCCCACCTGCTGTTTCGCTTGTTGACCGGAAAAGTGCCGGACAAGGGCGCCGACCCGCCGACCTCGCCGCTGGACCACGTGCGGACGTGCCCGGCCGACCTCGCCTACGCGATCGTCACGGCGTTGTGCCCAAACCCGCGTGACCGGCCGAGCGCGGCGCAATTTGCTGCGACTTTGGAGGACGTGCTAGAGACCGAGGAGGAGGCCGTGGCGCGCGTCCTGGCGGTCATCCAACCCGCCGACCGGCCCCCGCTTCGCCTGGTGACGACAGGGCCGGACAAGGTAGACTGGACGCCTCATCCCATCCCCCAGGCGTCGTCGGAGCCCTCCGAGCCGCCCGTGTCAGCATTGCCATCCCCTGTTACTGTCGCACACGCCTCGGTCAAACCCCCGGCCCGTTCCCGGCTCGCGGCCACCGCCCTGGGCAGTGGGTTGCTTGGCGCTGCCGCGATGTGGGGTCTCATGGTCGAGCCCGAGGCATTGCAATCGCTGGCCGCAATGGAGTCGCCGACATTCCTTGCCCCGGTGCCGACTTCGCCGACATCATCCCCGGTGTCATCGCTGACATCTTCCATATCGTCACCAACACCTTCTACCCCATCGCCCCCCTCGACTTCGCAAACACCACCGCAAACTTCGCCCACGGCCGCATCGACTCCGCCCAGGCAGTCGCCAGCTTCGCGCCCGGCGGGAACCAAGGCGCCTGTCGTCGCGTCGATCCGTCCACCCCAGGAACCAAGGGCCATCGACGCGCCGCGCCGAGCCAGGACCTTCGCCGAGATCATGACCCGCCTGGAGCCGAAGATCCGCGAGTGCGCGCGCAAGACCGGCCTTGCGGACGGCCCGGCCACGGTGCGGGTCCGCAGCGACCCCAAGAGCCGCGTGATCGACTCGGTGCGCGTGTTGAATCTGAGCAACGAGCATCCGTTCACGGCTTGCGCCGAGGCGCTCGTCCGCCAAGCCGCCCTACCGGCGACCATCAGCCCGATCGAAGACTTCACATTCCTCAAGGCGCGCGGTCCGGCCGCGAAATAGGAGCCCGCGATGTCAACGATCGCCCTGCTATCCTTCATGTTTGTCGCACTCACGGAGCCATCCCCGCGGGACCAGGCCAAGATCTATGCCGCCGCCGCCGAAGCGCACCTCGAGCGCGCCGCCGTGCCCGGAGACCAGCAACTCGGCGAGTTCGACGGTGCCCACAAGAATTTCGATCTGGCCTACCTGACCGCCGATGACATCAGGCATCTCTGCCGCGCCCTCCAGGTCGCGGAGCTCGCCCTCGCAACGGTGACCTTCACGGACCCGCAGGCGCAGCTCTCCTGGGAAGAAGTGCAGCGCGACGACCGGGAGCGCCTGCGCGAGCAGGCTGCGGCAACCGAGCGCGCCAACTGTCGCTACGACGCGCACGGCAAACCGCAACAACCGCGTGTCGCTGTCCTGACCGACGCTGATTTTCCGCCCCCGGCCGCGCCGCGTGCCAGCTCGCCGGCGGACAGCGGGCATCTGGCGATCGACCCGCTTGCACCGACACCGACGCAGCGGCGGCGATGGAAGACTCAGACTGCCGCAGGAGCCCTTTTTACGGGCGCGGGCGTCGGCCTCGTCGGTGTCCTGGCCGGCGCGATCGGCCTCCGGGCGCGATACGCCGATGAGCTACGCGGCATCGCGAACAACGCCGATGTCACGGGGGAGCTGGCCGCCTCCGATCGGGACCGTGCCACGCAGATCAACGCTCATAGCCTCCAGGCACGCAACGTGGCGCTCGGTGTTGGAGTGGCAGGCGCCGTCAGTTTGGCGACGGGTGTCGCGTTGCTGGCGACCCGCAAGAAGGCGCCCCGGGCCGTCGCCTTGATGCCCTACGCAGGACCCCTCGGCGGCGGTGTGGTCCTGCGGCTGCGATTCTGAGCGGAGACACGACGATGCGCAAAACCTCCAGGTTGATCCTCGCCCTCCTCGCCCTGTCGCCCGCGGGCTGCCCCGAGCAGGTTTATAACGAGCTCACCGCCAAGTATCCGGCGGACGGCGACACGTCCGGCTCCGCCACATTGACGTCCGGGCCCACGACGGAGATGCCCACGCCGACGACCACGGACGCCGTCACCACGGGCCCGGGGGTGCAGACCGTGACCGGCGCCAGCGAGGACAGCGGGGAGACGACGGGCTCGGGCCCGTGGACGACGAACGGGCCGCAGGAGAACGCGCCGCCGACGATCGAGCTGTTCACGGTCGATGACGATTACATCGACGCGGCCGGGCCCGTCACGCTGACGCTCGCGGCCAGCGACGACCACGCGGTCGTCCAGGTCCGCCTCTACCTCGACGGGGTGAAGCTCGCCGACCTGACGCCCGCAGACTTCCCGTACACCTACGACGTGCTGTCGGCGAAGTTCAACGGTGACCCGCGGATCTTCAAGGTCGTCGTCGAGGACGCGGAGGGCTTCACCGCGGAGGGGGAAGCCGACCCGGTCAAGGTGTGGCTGCCGGCGTCCGGCGTCGAGCGGTGCATCTTCACGGATCCGGGCGCGGGCTCCGTCATCAGCTACGTGTCGGCCATCAAGTTCACGCCCGAGGCGATCATCGCGGTCGGCACGCGCGACACTGGCGCGGGGCCCATGCTGACCGTGTGGAAGCTCGACCCGGACACCTGCGATCTGCGTCCGGGCTGGCCGAAGACCGTGGCGAACTGGAGCACCCACGACGACTACAAGAAGGCCGTGTCGATCGGCGCCGCGGTCGACATCGACGAGGACGGGAACATCGTCGTGGCCGGCAATTTCTGGGTCGGCAACAAGCCGCAGGGTTACGTGGTGCTGCTCACCTGGGATGGATCGCGCTTGTGGGAGAAGGCCGGCCAGCCCGGCGACGAGATCACCAGCGTCGCCGCCGCGACGGCGCAGTTCAAGGACCGCGTGTTCGTCGGCGGCTCACTGCGCACGAGCGACAACCCGGTGCGCACGGACGGGGCGGTCTGGGTCTACACCGCCAGCGGAGAGACGGCGTTCGTGTCGCCGCCAAACATCCTCGCGGCTCCGTTCACGCCGGACGAGCAGCCTGACTTGAATAACGAGCTCAGCGAGTGGGTCCGGGCCATCGTGATCCAGCCGGGCACAGGCAACGCCCTGGCAGTGGGCGAGCGCGAGGTTAAGGTTGACCCGGATCACATCTACAGCCGGGCTTTTACCGTCCAGGTCCATCCGCTCGCGGGAATCATTGGCGTGCCCTGGACGTCGTGGGCGCCGTCGTTCCTGCATGACGCGATCCGTTCCATCGCGATCTGCGGTGATGATGTCGTGGCTGGAGGCTGGACCCGCGATGAGGTGCCCGGGGCCAAGCCCCGGCCGATGATGTTCTGGATCGAGGGTGATGGCGCATCGGTGAAGCACCGGGATGAGCCCCAATTGGGCTCGACCCAGATCAACGGCATGGCTTGCGATAGGGAGGCCAAGTTCGTCAGCGCAGCGACACGCGACACGGGCTCCCGGGACGCTCAAGTCTTCGCAGTCCCCGGTCAGGACGGACCACGTACATCGTACGAGACCGGCACTCCCGCCGATGACGGGGCCGAGGCTGTCGCGTGCGACTGGCGCGGCTTCTGCGGGTGGAGCGGCTATCGGACGGCCGACGGGAAGCCCTACGCGTTGGTACGAGTCCACCACCCGTAGCGCCTACCCGGGCGGGACAAAATCGTCGCAGAGATCGATGAGCGCGCCCACGTGCTCCGCAAAGAACGGTGCATAGTTTTGGAGGCAAATCGAGCCGATGTAGCCGTGCTCGACGCCCTGGGCGAGCAAACGGAGCCGGTTTTTGGTCTGATTGTACTGGTTCGGCAAACAGAGCTGCTGGTAGTCCACATCGACGTCTGTCGTCAACAGGAGCAAGGCGAAGGCATCGTCGTCATAGCTCTTCGCCGCGCGCAGGGCCTCGATCCACTCGTCGACGGTGCCCGTCGAAAACTCGTCGTAGCCGTCCTGAATGATCGTGACGACCAGGAGCGCATCCTCGCGGAGGAAGCCGCTGTTGCAGGCGTAGTCCTTCTTCGGGTCGTTGATCTCCGGCTTGAGCGCGGCGACCATCGCCTCGGCAGTGATGCCGCTGCCATAAATTCCTACCTGAGCGGTGCAGGCGAACACCTCGTCCAGATTCTTCTGGCCGGTGGTGATGTAGCGCAGGCCGCTGTCGATGTCGCAGAGACGATTCGAGGCGTAGAGGCCGACCGGAAAAGTGACGCCCGCGCCGACTTTCTTGTCACACGCCGTCACCGCGGCCGAGCAGTACGGTGGCTTCCCTTGCGGGTCACACCCCTCGGTGCAAACGCTGCAATCCTCGAGGGCCCAGCTCTTGTCGGTGTTGGCCGAGAGGATGTGGTAGTCGAAGTCGGGGAGTTGCGCCTGGATCGCGTCCATGAAGCCCGGGAGGCTGGCCAGCAGTCGCTCCTGTTGCCACTTCATCGATCCTTCGGAGCTGACGACAAACAGGAAGTCGATCTTCCCTGCGCAGCCGGCCGGCTGCGGCGGGCCGAAGTCAGGCATGCCCATGTCCCAGATGATGCCGTCACTCGTGCCGGTGCTCGTCGACAACTCCTCCGGAGTCGTGGAGTTCGAGGTCGAGTTGTCCTGCGACGGCGCGCTCGTCGATGAGTCCGCAGCGGAGGTCTCAGACCCGGCGGGCACGGTCGTGATCTCCGGCTGGGTCATGCCTCCAAAGCTGGACGCGCCGCCGCCTCCGCCGCAGGCGGTCAGAGTGCTTGTCAGCGTCAGGGCCAGTGGAACCCGCATGGGCACGATGATCCTAGCGAAAACGCTCGCAGATGTCACGTCTCTCGGGCTCGAAGCCGATACGTGTCGCATTTGCACCCGTTCCACCGTGTTCTGGGCTGCGTGTCGGCGGCATCGTCGTCATGTCACTTGGCGGCGTGGGCCTCGCTACCGGGGCATTCTTGTTGCTGACCGCAAAGAACGGCATT
>JAYUXQ010000277.1:0-1983 GCA_043752905.1 Nannocystis sp.
TCGCTGCTCTCGACCGACTTCACGGCGACGTCGCGCAGGCGCGGCTCGTGCAGGAGCACGGTGGTGCGAATGCTGAGCGCGAGCACCTGGGTGCTGGCAGGGAATCCATGCACAATGTCCGCGAAGTCGAGGATCCCCAGAGTCGCGCTCGACAGCGACTCACCGAGGTGCGTATTGAGGATCACCTGTAAATGCGCGAGCACGGAGTCGTGCGGGCGCGGACGCGGCAGACCGCCGGCGAGCCGGCGATACAGGCCGCGTACCGGCACTCGATGGGTGTCGCTGCTCATGCGGTTTTTAGAAGCTGACGAGGACGTTTTTGAAGGTGGTCTTGTCGAGCGCCGGAAACTCGATCCTTCGCAGCGTGGCGGCGACACACTTGCCGAACGGGCTGGACCTGCGCACCTTGGCGACGGCGACCATGACCGGCAAACCGCCGGGCGGCGCGAGCTCGAAGCTGACGGGGACCTGTTCGAGCGAGAAGATCCGGAGCGGGCCGCAGCGCCTGTCGAGTAGGTGCTTCTGGGTGCGGAGGAAGTTGGCGAGTTGCTTCTCGGCGGTCATCGCCAGCGGAGGTGGCGGGGGGTCGGAGACGGGGTCGGGGTTCGGTGGGATGGGATCGGCGGTGGTCGCTTCCGGCGGTGTGTCGCCGGTGTCCTCGGTCGAGGCGGGCCCGGAGGTCCCGTCGCCACCCGTGGTGGTTTCGACGTCGAGCTTCTCGGCGCCGGTGAGGTTCACGGGGACGGGGCTCACCTCGGGAACGGGGGGCAGCGGGAGGGGGACGGGTTTGGTGACGACGGGTTCCGGTGGCGGAGGGGTCTCGGGATCCGGAGCGGGGGCGGGTGGCTTGACGGGGGGGCTCCGAGTGCGCCCGGACGAGACGACGTGCGACGAGGCGTCGCCAGCGTAGCTCGGGAGGAATGGCAACAGCAGGAACACCATGAACAGCGTGGTCGAGAGCGTCATTCCACCGAGGCCGGCGGCCATGTAAGACAGCAGCCGGGCGGTCGTGCGGTGGGGGGGATCGGCGCTGACCTGATACTGCAGCGTGTGGGCCTCGTCGTCCTCGCGGAGCATTCGCTCGCGCCGGGCCTCGAAGGCCTCGAGCGCGCGCAGGGTGTCAGCGAGCTCCTGGGCGGAGGCCTGGCGGTCCTCGGGGCGCTTGGCGAGGGCGCGCATGACCTCGCGCTCGAGCGCCTCGGGGATCTCCAGGGAAGGAGCGCGCTTGCGCGGAGGCTCGGGGAGCTGCTTGCAATGCTGCTCCATCACGTCGTACGGCGATAGCTCGGAGTAGAAGGGGAGCGTGCCGGTCAGCATGCGATACATCATCACGCCGACGGCGTAGAGGTCAGTCTGCGGGCAGGCGTCCGGCGTGCCGCGGACCTGCTCGGGGGACATGTACTCGGGCGTGCCGGGCGTGCCCTGGGAGGCGCGTGTGGTCGGCGGCGCCCGCGGGTCGCGGTGACCCTGCAATACCTTGGCGATGCCGAGGTCGAGCACCTTGACGCGAAACTCGCCTGACCGCCGGCTCAGCAGCACAATGTTGCCAGGCTTGATGTCGCGGTGGATAAGCCCATGCTCGTGCGCGTGCTGCAAGGCATCACATACCTGCGCGACGATCGATACCATCAGCCGCCATGGCACGGGACGCGACTCGTCCTCCCCGGGATGTAAAAAGGTTTGTAAGGTCTCGCCGCGCAGGAACTCCATCACGAAGTACGCGAGCCCGTCCGGCGTCGAGCCCTGGTCGGTGACGTCGACCAGGTTCTCGTGGCGGATCCTCGCGGCCTCGCGGGCCTCTTGCCGGAAACGGGCGAGGTAGTCCGCCTGGCTGGCGTAGTGCGGGTTCAAGATCTTGACCGCGACCTGCTTGTTGAGCTCGCGGTCCACAGCCTCGTAGACCGTCGCCATGCCGCCGTAGCCGATCCGGCGCAGGAGGTAGTAGCGCTCGGCGAGGAGCTTGTTGGAGTAGTCGGGGGTCAT
>JAYUXQ010000278.1:0-5073 GCA_043752905.1 Nannocystis sp.
CGACGAGCTCGCCGGTGCTTCGCCCGAGCGCGACGCCCCCACCGACAACAAGGCCAAGGCAGAGACGACCAGCAAGCCCGCGTCGTCGCCGGCCAAGGCCAAGCGCAGCGAGGCCGCCGACTCGATGAGCGACGACGGCATCGGCAGCGGCTACGGTGGCGGCAGCATCGCGTCCCGCGGTCGCCGGATGTCCGCGCAGTGGAAGATCGCCGCCGCCGGTCCGCCCGCGCCCGACGTGCTCGCCAAGCTCGAGACGGTGCGCCAGCAGGTCCTGCGCGACCCGACCAGCCGCCCCAACCACCGCAAGCTCGTGCAGTCCGCCATCCGTGCCGGCGCGCCCGAGGCCTTCACCTACGCGACCGCCTGGTCGCAGGCCGACCCCGACCACGCCCCCGCGTTGCTGGCTGTCGCCGACCTCCTCGCCGCCCGCAGCGACCCCGCGGCCATGCGCGCCTACGGCTCCGCCGTCGAGGTCAACCCCTTCAACCTCAAGCTCCAGACCCGCCTCGCCGACGCCTACGCCGGCAAGGGCGACATCACCCGCAGCTGCGCCCATCGCCGCGCCGTCGTCAGCATCGACCCCGTCAAGGCCGACAACCACCTGCAGCTCGCCCGCTGCCTCGCCACTCTGGGTCGCCAGGACCTCGTCCTCGACGCCGTCGGCGACGGCCTCGGGCGCGCGAAGGGCAACGTCGCCGAGCTGTACGCCTCGCAGTCCGGCCTGCGCCCGGCCCGGCCGCGCCCGGTCACCGGCAAGCTCAAGGCGATGTTGACCTGGAACGGCGCCGGCGACCTCGACGTCGCCTTCATCGACAACCGCGGCCGCCGCCTGTCGGCGATCCGTCCCGAGGGCGTGACCGTCGAGCAACTCGGCAACGGCGAGACCGCCGGCCTGGCGAGCGTCGCCGGCACGGTCAGCGTGGAGGTCACGCGCTTCAGCGGTCAGGGCCCGGTCTCGGGCGAGCTCAAGCTGCGCACCCCGGAGACCACCCGCGTGTTCCCCTTCACGATCGACCAGGGCACGCTGCGGCTGGCCAACGTGACCTTCAACGGTTATTACCGCGGTGGATGGTGACCGGACGCGCCCAGATGATGTCTCTTCGGACAGGTTTGCTCGCCGCGCTGCTGACCGCGTGTGCGAGCGCGCCGATGACCCCGACCACGGGTGTGGTCGTCGATCCCGAGGCCCCGCACGTCACCCCTCACGGTGACCTCGAGATCCTCCGTCACCGCGCCGCGATCGGCCTCACCGCCGACGTGCGCGCCGAGCTCGCCTCGCGCCTCGCCTCCGCGGGCGACCGACCCGGACCCGACCCCGGGCGCGACGCCCTGCGCGCCCTGGCGATCGAGCTCGCGCTGGTCCAGGGCGACGCCGACGCCGCGCGCACCGAGCTCGAACGCCTCGACCGCACGATCGCCGGCCAGGGTGAGCGCGCCAGCGCCGACCTGCGCGCCCTCGCGGCCACCCTGCGCGGCGCCTGGCTATTCGACGCCCACCGCTACGCCGACGCCCGCAGCAGCCACCTCCGGGCCCTCGTCGCGCTCGAGCAGCAGGGCTCGATGCCGCAAACCTCGGCCCACAAGGGCACCACCCTGCGGGCCCTCGCCCGCGACCAGCTCGCGCTCGGCGAGGCCGAGACCGCCGTCGGCACCCTCGGCCGCGCCATCGAGATCCACCGCGACAGCCCCGAGGCCCACATCGATCTCCACGAGGACCTCCTGCTCGCTGTCGATGTGATGATCGCCGTCAAGCAGCCCGACGAGGCGGTCATCGTCTCGAGCGATGCATACAATCAGGCGCTCGCGAAGTTCGGCTCCGACACCTTGCCGCACGCCGAGGCCCTGCTGCTGGTCGGCGCGGCCACCCTCGCCAAGGGCGACCGCAGCGCCGCGGCAACCGTGATCTCCGACGCCCGCGCCATTCTCGAGAAGTTGCAGTCCGAGCGCAGCGACCCTCGCTTCCCGATCTCGGCGAGGGCCCTGCGTCGCAGCGACGAGCTCATGCAGGCGCTCGCGGGAACATCGGGACCCTCGCCACCCGCGACCTCATCGACCTGACATGTCCTTTGGCGGCTCATCGATGCTCCGACCGCGCGAGCCGGCAATCGTACATGCCAAACGCGCAACCAGGCGATCAGCGGCGCACGAGCGGACCGCTCTGAAGCAGCGGCGTGGTCGTCCAGTGCTGACGAAGCGCCGCCGCGTGGTCGGGGAGGAGCGGCCAGTCTTTGGCACGCTCGCACTCCGTCCACGCGTGCGCGAGACGTTCGATCGTCGCATCCACGATGCTGGAGACGCGCGCGCTGTCCCATCCGATGCGAGCGGCGAACGTGACCATGGTGGCTCGCCCGATCTGCGACATCGACTTGGTACCACCAAGGTTGAGCGCTAGTGTTCGCGCGACTTGTTGCGGCCACGCGATGGTCGCCACCTGGTCATAAAGAGGCGACAATGTGGCGCGCACCCGATCCGGATAGACGAGGGACCAATTTTTGAGGTGTGCGTCCCCGTTGCCGCTAGCGATCATCAGCGTGAGGCGACGGATCATCTCCTCGCCGGCGGCATCGCCGACGGTCGCCGCGACGATCTGCACGATGTCCTCATAACTATAGTGATCATATTTGTGCTCGGGCAGAAGATTGACGACTTGAGCGAGATCCTCCTGATGGATCTTTCGTCCCCCGTCGTCGCGGTCGAAGCGACGCACCGCGAGCACGTAGGTCCCGGGCTCGGCATGCTCTCCCAGGGTCCCTATGAGCGCGCTCGCCGGGCGAAGGATCGTCTCGGGGACATCGAACCCGGCTCGCCGCGCCCATTGCATGATCGCAAACTCGTTCTCACACAGCCCAGGGAACCGGCGCGACGCGAACTTGACCAGCCAGTCGCCGAGGCGCCCGTGGACGGGCAGGGTGATTTTATCCTCCGCCATGATCACCGAGAACTTGAGCTGGACCCCTGCCAGTGAGAAGCGCATCCACTCGCCGTCAGGGTCGACGGGCTCGGTCGGGTCGACGGTCTCGACCAGGCCCGCGAGTCGCCCCTCCGACGCCACGGACGCGGCCCGGACCTCGACAGCACCGGGGAGGTCGCGGCCCAGGCGCTCTAGCAACGTGATGTCGTCGCCCTCAGCAACACCCAGGTGAGCCTCGAGGATGGGACGAAGCTCGCCTTCTGGCTCCGGTACGAGGTTCGAGAAGAACGGCGGAAGACTGCCCCTTTTGCCCCTGTATACACCGGAGAGGTTGTCTTCAAACTTCTGACCGAGCGTCGGCCGCTCGGGTGATCGGCGATACGCCTCCACGAAGCGAAAGGCCCACTGCCCCCGGTCGTCCTGGGTAAGAGAGCCGACGACTCGCTCGTGTAACAATACGTCAGCAGTCGCTGTCATGAATTGACGCCTCGCAAGAGGTAGTCAAGCGAGGGCCGGTCGGACCGGCCCCAACCAGTGAGCCGAAGCGCGAGCGACTGCGTGGCCACCTGTATTGTACGTACGCGCTCAGCGAGAAAATCTTCGCTTCGTCCAGCGACGAGCGCGGATAAGGCCGTCGGCGAGACCGCGTGCGACCGCAAAACCACCTCGTCCCGTATGAGTCCACCGAAGCGAGAGAGAAGTGCGGGCCTCCCTGCTTGTCGACCGGGGAGAAAGATGCGATTCGCCGGACTCCGGGTCATCTCGCCGCCCTCGGTTATAATCGATCGGAAGGCCTCGAGATCGAAGGTCTCGAGAAGAGCAGCGACGTCGATCGGCAGTCCGGTATCGAGGTCGCGAGGATGGAGCGATGCTAGCCCGAGCAAACACAACCGACTGGCAGCCGCCCGCGCGTCGAAGCGCTCCGGGATCCGAAACTCGCCAGGATCTAGCTGGGGGACCAGCCCGAGGAGCACCTGCACGCTCTTCTCTTCATCATCCGCGATCAACTGGCTGATGCCGCGCCGCTGCAGCGTTCGGTCGTCGACTCGGTCGCTAGCGAGGAGACATCGCCACAACCACCAGGTGAGCAACTCGAGCGAGCGGGCCGAGGGCTCGGGATGGAGCCGAAAAAATCGGGTCAGCACAGAAAGCGGTGCCGTGGATGGGAGGAGTCGGAGGTGGACGATCTCTGCTTGAGAGCGCAGGAAGCCGAGGACCCGCCGAAGCGTCGGCAGCGCACGAGACGCGGTTCCGGCGAGGAATCCGGGGCTGTCGCGCTCGAGTTCTTTGTAACTGCGGGTCACGTCACGCCCCTCGAACGCAACAAGGCAGCGCAGCGCGACATCTTCATCCATGGTGCCGAGGCAGAGTTCCCTCAACGCGGCGATAAGCTCGCTGATCGTCGACGGGACTCTGCTGGTGCTGTGAGCGCCGTAGAGGGCGTCGTGGATGACGCGCCACTGCAACGGTCGCCCCGAGGTGTTGACGCGCTTGAAGATCTCCCGGAGAACCTCAGCCTCGGTCTCTGCCACATCCACCGAGTAGAGCGGAAGCTTGTACTCACGGATCCGAGTGCCCGCCTCGAAGATCTTCGCTCGAAGCTCGCGGTGCTTGCTATGAGGCCAGTTATGGACCCACTCACTGAGCTGCGCGCTGTCCAGGAGCGCGGTCAGCGGGAGCCAGGTGTCAGGCACATCACCTTTGGTGGGAGGGCCGCGAAATGCTTCCTCCTGGGGGTCAAAGTAGACGACGTAAGGGTCGCCAGCGATCGGCCGAATCGGGAGGGGCTCCGGCCGAGCCAGGCTGACGGTGAGCGTGACGAGCCGCTGCTGGCCATCGACGACGTCATAAGTGAGGGACGCTTCAGGCGCGTGAATCGTGAGCGGGCCGAACTGCAAAGTCTTCGCGGGGCCAGATCGCTGGTGAAGTAGAAGCGATCCGATCGGAAAGCCGCGATAAATGCTGTCGAACAGGGAGATGACGTCGCCAGCATCCCACTGGAGATCCCGCTGATAGACTGGAACACGGACCCGCCCGCTCATCATGAGGTCGACCAGTTCGCGAACACTCTTCGTGTCGGCTGTCAGCTTGGGGAGGACCCTCGGCATCGTCTGTCAGCGGCCACGTTACGTCATCGCTCCGACGTCGTCCAGCGTGCCAGC
>JAYUXQ010000279.1:0-5073 GCA_043752905.1 Nannocystis sp.
TAAAAAACAGTCACGCGGCGGTCGCGGGCTCGCCGAGGGTGCGCGCGAGGAAGGCGAGGGTGCGGCGCCACGCGACCGTCGCGGCCTCGGGGTCGTGGACCTCCGGGCGCGACTCGTTGAAGAACCCGTGCTGCGCGTTGTAGCGGTGGATCTCGTACTCGGAGGTCGAGGCGCGCAGCGAGTCCTCGAGCGCCTTCACGGCGTCGGGGGTGCACCAGTCGTCGTGCTCGGCGAAGTGGGCGAGCAGGGGCACGCGCAGCTTCGAGGGGTCGGCGAGCTGGGCCGGCGGGATGCCATAGAAGACCACGGCGGAGGTCAGCTCCTCGCGGTGAACCGCGGCGGCGAGGGCCAGCGCGCCGCCCATGCAGAAGCCGAGCACGGCGACCTTGCCGTGGTGCTGCCTGGCGGTGTGCACGGCGCCCGCGAGGTCCTGGAACAGGGCGTCCGGGAAATTGAGGTCGCCCATGAGGTGCTTGGCCTCGTCGGCGGTGCTCGCAGACTTACCGCGGTAGAGATCGGGGATGAGGACGTTGTAGCCGGCCTCGGCGATCCGCCGCGCGACGCCGCGGATCTGATCATTGAGGCCCCACCACTCCTGGATGAGCACGACCGCGGGCGCCGCGGGGTCGCTGGCCGGGAAGACCTGCACCGGGGCGGTGTGCCCGTCGGGACGCACGATCTGGATGTTGTCGCCTGCCTGGACCTGAGTCATGGCCGGCATGGTACCCGAGTGCTCAGCGCGCCGCGAAGCTGTATACCGACCAGAAGCTCTCCCACTGCGCGTCGCCGCAGCCGACGCACCGCTGCATATGGACGGTGCGCACCAGCACGGTGCCGGCCTCGGCGATCTGCAAGTCGACCCGGCCGCTGCTGTCGGTGCTCGCCATCTGCGTCTGCGTGCGCGCGCCGTCCGGGCCGCGGGTAAACGCCTGGACCTGCGTGTTCGCCAGTGGGCGACCCTCGAACAGCACCGTCATCCCCAGACGCTCGCCCGCCTTGAGACCCGCGAGGTCGCGCTGCGGGACCAGCTCGAGGCGCTGGCCGACGACCCTGGTAGATACGCCGTCCGCCACCTCGCCGACCTGCACGAAGGCCTTGAGGTACCGTGTGTAGCGCTCGTTGGCCCGCTGCCACAGCTCGCCAGCCCGCTTGCGTTCGGCGAGCACCGCGAGCAGGCCCTCGTCCTCGAGGTAGCGATTGAAGACGCGGGCGCGCAGCTGGACGTGGGAGGTGTCGCGCTCGAGCGAGAGCAGGTGGCCACCGGGGTCGCCGAGGCGCAGGCGCAGCAGCGGGAGCACGCCCTCGCGCGTGTGGGGGAGCAGGTCGGTGTCGCCGGCGCGGGAGATGTGGCGCAGGTTGACGGTGCGGGCCTGCTGCATGGCCTGCTGAGCCTCGGGGATGAAGTCCTTGCCGAGCCACAGGGACAGGGACAGTTCGGACCCGGCGCTTGGTTGCAGCGGCTGGAACTCGAGCCAGTAGTCGTCGGCGCGGGCGGGCGCGGCGACCACTGTTGCCGCGGTCGCGAGCGCGAACGAGAGGGCCCACGGGGACGGAGGCGAGCGACGTGGGCGATGAAACAGCGGCATGGGTATCGTCGCAAGCATGACGGGGGACGCGGAGCTTCGGCAAGCGGCGCACGCGGTGTCCTGCGATCCTTTGCGGGTCCGCGGGCGTACGGCAGGTGCACGTGACCGGTCTTGGGGCGCCGAGGCACATCCGCAGAGCGACGACGTCGACCGCGTTCATGATGGGTGTCGCGTCCACTCTGTCAGTTGCGCAGGCGGCGGCAGCGACGGGACCATGCCGCGTTACGTGACGGTGGTCAGCGTCACGGGGGCTTTAAACGCGAACAGCGACCCGGGAGGTCGCTGTGACGATGAAAGGATGAGGTGGGACTTTCAGTCGCCGCTGGGCAGCCAGGTCTGGGTGCGGAAGAACGGGCCCAGGTAGCCGCGGACTTGCAGCTTGCCGTTCTTGAGCCAGATCGAGCAGCGATAGGTCTTGCCCTTGGCCGGGTCGAAGATCTTGCCACCGCTCCACTCGCCGTCCCCGTCCGCCGTCATGCCCCACAGGATGACCATGCCCTGCACGGGCTTGTTGTGGTCCTCGCCCTCGCACTTGTCACACAGGATGCCCGGGTCTCGCAGCAGGCGATCGATGCGACCGTAGAGCTTGTTCTCGACCTGGTAGATCTTCACGATCGACTTGGCATCGCCGGTCTCGTCATCGATCGTCTTCCAGTAGCCGACCGCGGTGGTCCGACCGGAGAACGCCATCACCGAGGAGGCGACGAACAGCAGGGTGGCGATGAAGGCGGTGGCGGCGAGCTTGGCCGGGTGCTTGAACAGCGAGACGATGGTTGCGTGCATCGGTGAGATCCTCAGGACAGGGAAGGGCAGGAGGGGCCCAGTGTACCGCGACCCGTGGCGGGCCGGGCAGCGCAGGCCAGGACCCTGCATCGACGCCCCATGTGTCGGTCTATGCACAGCCCGCACGATCTTTTTCCATGTGGCCCGGGACCCACGGACGACTCCCGCCCTGAGGTACACTGCCGCCGCCGTGGGTCCGGAGATCTTCATCGTCGGCGATCGCAGTCACCGTGGGGCCCTCATCCCCCGCGTGCAGGACCTCGGCTACACCGTCACGCCCGTGCGCGAGCGCGAACTGAGCGGCCGGGTCGCATCCTCCCCGGCGCCCGCCGCCGTCCTCGTCTGCCTCGGCGAGACCAACGCCTCCGAGCTCGTGGACGCCGTCCGGCGCGGTCGCGACGATGTTCCGGTGGTGCTCCTGGGTAGCCTCGGCGGCGAGCTGCGCGACCTCGCCGACGTGCTCGAGCTCGGCGCGGACCACTTCCTGGCCGCGCCGGTCGGCGACGAGGAGCTGGCCCGCGTCCTCGCCGAGTTCGCCGGCCCCGGCGCACCGATCGTCGCGGACTCGGATGCGGTCGATGCCGGGGTCCGCGGTGACCTCGAGGACGAGGACGAGCTGGATGAGGAGCTCGTGCGACCGCTCACAGGTCGACTGCGGGGCCGCGACCCGGTGCCGGGCCAGCTGCATCGCTCGCTCGAGATGCTCGCGGCGAGGTTGCAGGATCTACCGAGTCACGAGGCCGGCGACGCCGAGCCGGACAACCTCGACCTCGAGTCGCTGGGCCTCGACGCGACGCCCGATGTCGACGGTGAGCTCGACCCGCAGGAAGTCGGGCCCCTGCTGACCGACCCCGAGTCGAGCGACCCCGCGGCGCCACAGCGCCCCGAGCCGACCCAGCGGATCTCGGCGCGCCCGCGCGGCGCTCCGCCGGTGACCGATCACGAGGACAGCCGCGGCGCGATGCGGGGCGAGGACACCCAGCAGCTGTGCGACGGGGCCGAGGCGGGACATGTCCGAAGAGACATGGGGGAGTTTGGTGGGGCGCCGGCCGTGCTCCCGATCGAGGCGACGGACCGCATCGCGACGGGACCTGTCCGCAGGGACAGGCCCGTCGATCGGCTCCGTCCGGCACGCGAGCCGACCGAGCGGCGCGGGCGGTCGGACCCCGGGGAGACGACAGCGCGGGTGCTCGGGCGCCGGGCGGACGACCCGCGGCCGCGTGACGCCAGCGGGCAGGTGCTGGCGCGGCGAACCGGCGACCCGCGGGCCGGCGAGCGCGGCACGCCGGTGCACATGCGCCGGGCGGAGGATCCACGACCTCGTGATGGCGACGGGCAGGTGCTGGCGCGGCGCATCGACGACCCGCCGTTGCGAGATCTGCGTCCAGTGCTCCCGAATCCTCCCTTCGATCCGCGGCCGACGACCGCTCGGGTGACCGCGGGGCGCCGTGATGTCGCACCCGCGAGCGAGACGACCGCGCGGGTCCTCGCGGCGCGCCCCGATGGGGTGACCGCGAACTCGCCGAGAGTCGATGAGCCCGTGCGGCAGGCGAACGAGACGACCGCGCGACTGGCTCCCGTGCGCCCCGAGGTGGCGCCTGCGAGCGAGGTGTTGGTCGAGAGCCTCGCGGGGATCGAGGTCGTCGATCGATTGTGGCAGCTGCACGCGACTGGCTTCGACGGGCGCCTTACCGTCGGCTTTGGCGATGGGGCTCGCAGGACTCTTTGGTGGCGTGGCGGCGAGCCGGTGTACGCGGCCAGCACTGCGCCCAGTGATGGATTGGTGGCGCGCTTGCGGGCCCGCGGTCTGCTCGCGCGGGGCCAGATCCCGGCGGCGGCGCGGCTCGTCGACGACGCGCTGATGCCCTCGGCGCGGCGGCTGGTCCAGGCCGGATCGCTCAAGCCGCGCGAGCAGCAGGAGGCGGTGCGCGACGTGGTGGCGCGCATCTTCGAGGCGACGTGCAGCGAGACGGCGGTGCGCTGGTCCATCGATGCCGCGCCGCCGCCGACGGAGGTCTCGCCCGACACATCGGTGCTCGCGCTGCTGGCCGCGGGCGCGCGCGTCGGCTTCGGCCGGGAGCTGTTGCACGAGCAATTGCCGGCCGACCAGGCGCTGCGACTCATTGTGGATGACCTCGCCGGGCTCGCGCGGGAGCTCGGGTGGCCAGGCGCGGAGGACTGGCTGGTGCTGCTCGACGGCACCCGCACGCTCGCACAGCTGGTGGCCGAGGACGGCCTCGACGAGCGCGAGCTGTGGATCGCGGCGTGCGTGCTGACGGCGGCCGGTCTGGCGACGCCCGCGGAGCCCGACGCGGACGCGGTGCTGGTGGCGATCGACCGGCGCAGGATCGACGAGCGCCTGGCCCTCGCGCGCGCCTCCGACTACTTCGCGCTGCTCGGCCTCGATCGCAACGCGGGGCGGGCCGAGGTCCTGCGCGCCCACGCCGACCTGCGCGGCACCTTCGCGGACGAACGCCTGGAGCCGCGCACGCGCGAGGAGCTGGCCGACCGCCTGGCCGAGCTGCACGCCGCGCTCGACGAGGCTCGCGTGGTCCTGCTGGACGAGGCGCTGCGCCTGGCCTATACGGCGCACCTGCCTCCGGAGCCCGGAGCCGACCCGGAGCCGACATGACCCTGCGCGCCGCCTTCATGGGATCCCCCGAATTCGCCGTGCACAGCCTGCACGCGGTCGCCCGCGCCTGCG
>JAYUXQ010000280.1:0-1983 GCA_043752905.1 Nannocystis sp.
CCGGCGCCCAGCGCGTTGTGGCCGACCTCGCTGTTGCCCATGTCGGCGTCCGACGGCATGCCGACGGCGGTGCCGTGCGCGAGCAGGCTGGTGAACGACGGCAGGGCGCGCATGACGTCGAGATTGGGCGTGTGCGCCTGCGAGACGGCGTCACCGAGGTCGCCGAGCCCGAGCCCGACGCCGTCCATGACGATCGCCACGACCGGCCCCTCGGGGGCGCGGCGCGAGGGGTGTGCGCGGAGGGTCGTGACGGTCATGTCTTGTTTAAAACCACATCTGATAGGCAAGGGTGACGGCGAGCGTCAGGTCGAAGACGACGCTCGCCGGAGGCGTGCCCATCGGCGCCTCCGGCACGGTAACGACGCGGGTGCTGGAGAAGTATTTTTGCAGGTCGACGCCGACCGCAACGCCCTGGTTGTTACGGATCGGGATGCCCAGCGTCGCGTCGGCGCGGACGAGGCCGTTGTAGGCGACGGTGTTCTCGTCGTGGGCGGGCTCGGCGTCGACGACGCGGGTGTAGCTCGACACGCCGAGGCCCCCGCCGGCCCCGAACTCGATCAGCAGCGGACCCGCCGGGACCTGGAAGTGCGGGCCGACGGCGACATCGGTGTGCGCGAGCACGTTCCAGCGCCGCACGACCGGCGCGGGGCCGCCGGGGTCGTTCGTCACGGTGACGTCGCGCCGGCCCATGTAGCGCGTGTGCCCGCCGTGGAACGCGAAGCCGAAGCGCATGGGGCCGAGGCGCAGGGGGTAGTACGCGAGCTTGAGGCCGAAGCCGTAGCCGAGCGGCGGCTGGATGACGACGTCGCCGCTGCCGATCAGGATGCCCATGCGCGCCGAGGCGGCGACGGTGAACACGCGCTCGCCGAGGTCCTTTTTCAGCACGGTGTTGCCGCCAGAGGGGGCCCGGTACGGCCCGCGCGGTCCGGCCAGGAATATGGCCGCGGCGAGCGCTGCATGGGACACGAGCATCGCGGGCAAGATAGCAAAGCGCGGCGCCGGCCGGGCGTGGTAGATGCGAGCGCGTGAGCACACGCGTCGAGCTTCGCCGCGACGCGGGCCGGGTCGGTCCGCACGATGGTCCCTGGGTGCGTCGGCGCCAGGTCGGCAAGGTCTGGGGCCCCGCCGATCCAGCCGCGCTGGCCGAGCTGACCGACCACCGCGGACAAACGCTCGCGTGGGGCCTGCTCTCACCCGACTCGGAGATCCCGCTGCGCATCGTCGGCTTCGGCGCCGCCGCACCGCCCGCCGACTGGCTCGAGCGGCGCATGACCGCCGCGGTCACCAGCCGCGCCGTGCTCGGCTTGCGCGATGGCGGTCCGACGACGGGCTGGCGAATGGTCAACAGCGAGGGCGACGGGCTCCCGGGGCTGACCGTCGATCGCTACGGCGACGACACGGTGGTCCAGATCGCCACCGCGGCGATGGCCGCGAGACAGGCCGCGATCGTCGGGTTCTTCGCGACGCACACGACTGGCCGCGTGTTCGTGGTGTCGCCGACCCAGGCCGCCGAGCGCGAGGGTTTCACGCCGCAGCAGCAGCTCCACGGCGACGACGCGACCCTGACGTTCACGGAGCACGGGCTGCGCTTCACCGTGCCCGCACCGCCCGCGCAAAAGACCGGCGCCTACCTCGACCAGCGTGATAATCGCCGCACGGTCGCCACCCTCGCAAAGGCCAGTGGAGGGGCGCTGCTCGACGTCGGCTGTCACGTCGGCGGCTTCGCGTTGCACGCCGCGGCGCTCGGCGTGCCCGCGGTCGGCCTCGACCAGAGCGGCAGGGCTTTGGCCTGCGCGCGGGCGAATGCGCAGGACAACGGCCTCACGGAGCGCTGCGCGTGGGTCCAGGGCGACATGTTCGCGCCGCTCGTCGACCCGGCGCTGGCCGGCCCGTTCGGCGTGGTCGTGTTCGACCCGCCGCGCGTGGCCAGCAGCGCCCGCGACGTCGACCGCGCCGCGGGGGCGATGACCGGCAGCCTCGCGC
>JAYUXQ010000281.1:0-5071 GCA_043752905.1 Nannocystis sp.
AACAAGCACCCGGTGCGCTTCGTCGAGCCGACGCCCGTCACCAACGAGGCCGCCAACCTGTGCCTCGCGGTCCTCGCGGACATGGAGATGCCGACCCAGGTGTGTCAGCCGAGCGACCCGTCGGTCGCGCTGCCGCACTTCCTCGACCCCGACTTCGAGGACGACAACGGCTTTCGCTACCGCTTCTGCTCGTGCGACCCGCCGGAGGTCGACACCCGCAAGCTCGCGGCCGTCACCCTCTACGTGGAGGACCGCGCCGACGACATCGACGAGGGCCTCGACCCGATCTACGCCGCGCTTCAGCTCGACATGCGGCCCGACGAGACCGAGCCGCAAAAGACCGTCGAGTACACCAGCTACGTCGTCCCGAGCGCCGCGCTGGCCGAGGCCCCCGACCTCCAGTACTCGCCGCCGCTGCGCCCGAACGAGGCCGCCGGTCGCGAGCTGCGCGCGCTCAACCTCGGCCTCGCCGACGACCCGATCGACCTGTGCAACGGCGCCGGCTCGGTCCCGCTGAGCCGCGGCTTCCATACCCTGCGCGTCATCGTCACCGACGCGCCGTGGTTCACGCCGCCGGCCCCCGAGAAGATGCCGAAGCAGCAGCAGGTCCAGCAGTTCGGCGTCCCCGACCTCGCCGAGGGCGCGACCTACGACACCCTGACGTACACCTTCCACTGCGGCGACAGGACCGACGACTACTGCGAGAACCAGTGTCAGGTGACCGAGTGAACCGACGCGCCGGCCTCCGACCCTCTGCGGGCGCAAGCACCTTGACGGGCTCGCTTGTCGTGCTCGCCGTGCTTGGCTCGCTTGTCGTGCTCACCTCGCTCGCTTGCTCGTCGCTCGCGCCCGTCGAGACGCCGCAGGGCTGCACCGTCGACGCCGACTGTCAGACCGACGGTCACGTGTGCGGCGAGGGCGTCTGCTACGACCCCAACCTCCCGCCGCGCAGCCACATCGGCCTCGACGTGCGCGGCGCCGGCCTGGCGACCAACTTCCGCTTCGAGCTGCGCGGCGAGGACTCGGCGGTGCTGCGCATCGATCGCTCGCCGATCCGTTTCAGCGTCAGCCTCGACGACCGCAAGGGCACCCCCGGCGTCCGCGACCGCCTCGAGATCTCCCTGCGCGAGACCTTCGTCAGCAGCGACAAGCAGGTCAGCGTCGCGCTCGCGGGCGACCTGACCTTCAGTCAGGCCTCGAGACTCGGACGTGACCCCGTCATCGTCACCAATCGACACATCGCCCTCGTCGACATGATGGGCAACCCGGTCGACGAGGCCGACGCCAGGCTGACGCTCCCGTGGGCCCGCTACGACCGCGACCCGCTCGGCAACGACATCCCGCTGCTGCTCGGCGTCATCGCCGAACCCGGCGTCGACGAGATCTCCGGCGTCGATGTCCACCGCGGCCCCGTCTACCGCCAGCTCGTGCGCCCGCAGCTCGCCGGTGTCGGTCTCCACGCGTTCACGATCCACACCCGCCGCGAGTGTCATCGCAAGATCCGGGGCGCCGTCGTCATCGGCGCCGACGGCACGCCGGTCTCGGGGGTCAACCTCGAGTTTCGCCACGCCCGCCACGATCCCGGCGAGGGCGACTTCTGCGACCCCGAGCCCGAGGCCGGCACGCCCGCGCTGTGCTCCCTGCAGACGATCGTGCCAAACGGCGGCCTGCCGGAGTGCATCACGATCAACGACTGCCCCGCCCCCTACGGCTGCCACGCGACCGGCGACGACGCCGGCAGCAAGCGCTGCGGCTGCACCAGCGACGGCCAGTGCCCCTCGGGCCAGGTCTGCGAGATCGACCGCATGCGCTGCGCCCTCGACCTCGGCGGACTGCTGGCCGCGCGCGACGAGACCATCGACGACACCAACGCCTACGACGCGTGGGTCTACACCTACTGCGACGACGACCTCGGGAGCGACCGCGAGATCGACTTCGTCGTCACGGCGACCCCACGCGGCGAGGATGCGGTCGTGCCCGCCCTCTCCTTTCGCACGCAGATCGACTTCCTGTGGGGCAACGGGGTGTTCCTGCCCGCCGACCCCAAGCAGGTCTGCCTGCCCGACTGGGCCCCACCGCAGGCCGTCCTTTTCGCACTCGCCAGCCCGCCGCAGCCGCTCCACCTCGACGCCGACGGCGAGCCGTGGACCTGCTGCTCGTCCGCCTGCCTCGATAGCGAGGAGGAGGAGCCGCCGACCCCGCCCGCGACCTGCCCGCTCGGCGCCACCGTCACCGCCAGCACCCTGTTCACGCCCGACCCGGCGCCGTGGAAGAAGTTTAGCTGCATGGAGCTCGACCGCCCCGACCTGACCGTCCCCGAGGGCTCGCAGCGCGTCGTCTACGGCCCCTTCGACACCACGAGCTGCGCGACGGACGGCACCCCCTGCACGCTCGCGCTGTCGTCCGGGACCAAGGGCCTCGAGTATTCGGTGCGCATCGAGCCGCCGGTCGGCTCACTGGTCCGCTCGATGATCCTGCCGCCGCAGGTGGTCGACGCCGGGACCCCGAGCATCGTCGCCCCGCCGCTCGCCTACCGCGTACTGCTGCGCGGCCGCGTCGAGCTGGCCCCCCTGCTGGCCATGGACGGCAGCGTGGACCTGACCGTCCGCTGCCCCGTCAACGCCGAGATCATGGCCGAACGCCTGCGCGTGCCCGGCGAAGATCCCTCGACGATCCTCGGCCCCTACTTCTACTCGGCGCACACGATCCCCGGCAGCCTCGTCTGCGATCCGGGAAGTTCGTTCGCCAGCTTCGTGCTGCCCGTCAACCCCGGCGTGTACCTCGTCACCGCTCTGCCCCAGACCGGCAGCCAGGGCGGCCCGGCCAAGATCGTCGTGCTCGACCTGCGCGAGGGCTCCCCCCTGGTCGACAGCGCGGGGCCGATGCCGGTCGCCGATCTCCCTGCCCCGCTCGTGATGGAACCCGGCACCCTGGTGACCATCGAGCTCGACAACTTCGATCGCAGCAGCGTCGCCACGCCGCTCGACCTGGCCGGCTGGATGCCGATCGACGGCTACCCCGACCTCGACCTCAACCGCCCCGACACCTGCCACGGCGCCACCGACCGCGGCTGTGAGATCCGCCGCCTACGCCCCAAGGGCGGCCTCTCGCCGACCCAGGAGCAGTACGTCAAGTACCTGACCCGGCGCCCAGCGAGCCAGTGACAGGGTGCATGAAAGCGCAACAGGGGTCCACGCCCCCCTAAATCACGGTCCATCCAGTGAACTCGCGGGGTTGACCACCCGGGGTGAACCTGGGAGACTCGCGGCCACTGTCTCGGCCGGTCTCAACACGTCGCGAGCGGATCACCACGGTGGTCCGGGTGGCAACTGCGGTTGTCTCCATTCTTTGGGCGACGATCGGGATCTTCACGGGGCTCGCCCACCAGGACCTTGCTCGCCGATCGGCGACCATGGTCTGCGAGTACCGCGTGGAACTCATTCGTGATCGGCTGCTCACCCTCTTTTCCCAGGCACCCGACCGCTTCAGTGCGACGGCCGGGGCCAGCTTCTCCAACCTCCTCCGCGAGACCCGGGCGATATGCGCGGGCACCGATCCTGGAACCCTGCGCAAGCTGGGCCGGATCGAGGCCCTCCACGGTGATTATGACGATCGGTCACGCCGCCACGCTGACGCACGCCAGGAGCTCTTTGCGCTCTAGGATCCGCCACCATGTCCGTTCATTCCTCGTCCGGCGACTCGCCGGACCGAGATCCCACGTCTTCGAGCCCCTCCGGGCTTGAGTCCGATCCCACCCCCTCTTCTTCCACCCCCGAGGGCACCGCGAGCGGCTCGACCAGCGCCCCCGCGGACGCCATCGCCAGTCCGGACGTGGCCCCACGGAGCGACGCCGGGATCCCCGGCCACCATGAGCCCGGTCCGAGCGCCGAGTCCGTGGCCGAGGCCCCGCTCGTCGCGCTCGCCAACGGCCGCGACGACGACGCCGCGCCGCCGGCCCCCGAGCTCCCCGCGAGCACCAGCGGCAACCAGGACAACGCCTGGGCCGACGCCGCTGCTGCCTCGGCCAGCGCCCAGCCCGGCGAGCCCGAGGGTCCGCCGCTGCCCGAGTCCTTCGACGACCTCGCCCTCCCCGACGCCCTGCGCCGCGCGATCGCCCGGCTCGGCTGGACCAAGCCCTCGCCGGTCCAGGCCCTGAGCTTCCAGCCGTTGATCGACGGCCACGACGTCATGGTCCAGTCGCACACCGGCAGCGGCAAGACCGGCGCCTTTTGTGTGCCCTGGCTCGCCTCGCGCTTCGACCCCCGGCCGGCCAGCGAGACCGGCGTACAGCTGCTCGTGCTGTTGCCGACCCGCGAACTCGCCAAGCAGGTCTGCGACGAGCTGCGCCGCCTCGCCATCGAGACCCCCGTCGAGGACCTGCCCATTTACGGCGGCACCCCGATGAACCCCCAGCTGACCGCGCTGCGGGCCGGCGTCCACGCCGTCGTCGGCACCCCCGGCCGCATCCTCGATCACATCCGCCGCCGCTCGCTCGACCTCTCGCGGGTCCGCACCGTCGTCCTCGACGAGTGCGACGAGATGCTGTCGATGGGCTTCCTCGAGGACATCCGGGCGATCCTCGACCAGGTCAAGGGCGAGCACCTCACCGCCCTGTTCTCGGCCACGATCCCCTCCGACATCGAGCGCATCGCCAAGCGCTACATGAAGGACCCCGTCTCGATCCAGCTCTCGGGCGACCAGGTCGCCGCCGCCGAGATCGAGCACGCCTATTACTCCGTCACCTCGTCGATCAAGACTCGTGACCTCCTCGACGTCATCATGGTCGAGGACCCCGCCCGCGCGATCGTGTTCTGCAACACCCGCGAGGAGACCAAGCTGGTCGCCTCCGTGCTGCGCCGCGAGGGCTTCCACGCCGAGGAGCTGTCGAGCGACCTCAACCAGACCCAGCGCGAACGGGTCATGAAGCTGATGCGCGAGCACAAGCTGCGCTTCCTGGTCGCCACCGATGTCGCCGCTCGCGGCATCGACATCAGCCACGTCTCGCACGTCTTCAACTACTCGTTCCCGGAGTCGGCCGAGGTCTACGTCCACCGCACCGGCCGGACCGGCC
>JAYUXQ010000282.1:0-1980 GCA_043752905.1 Nannocystis sp.
AGCGGCGGGACCAGCTCGCGGTGCTGACCCGTATTGCACAGCGTCACCTGGAAGCCCGCGAAGCTTCGCAGGGCGCGGTCGACCGGCCAGAGCTTGATCACCTCCGGGCGGGTACCGAACACGATCAGGATGCGGGGCTGGGTGGACGACATCGCGGGTCGTCGATAGCATGCCACGAAGGTGACCCCGTCCACGCCCGCGGCGCATGAAACTTCCGAGTACGACGTGTGCGTGCTCGGCCTCGGTTACGTCGGCCTGCCGACGGCCGCGGTCCTCGCCACGGTCGGCCGCCGCGTCGCCGGGGTCGACCTGCGCCGCGACGTCCTCGACACGATCAACGCCGGGCGGATCCACATCGTCGAGCCCGAGCTCGACGCCCTCGTGCGCGCCGCGGTCACGGCTGGCCGCCTGCGCGGCGTCCCCGAGCCGGTCCCGGCCCGCAACTTCCTGATCTGTGTGCCGACACCGATCACCCCCGACCACCTCCCAGACCTGCGCCACGTCGAGGCCGCCGCCCACGCGATCGTCCCCGCGCTGCGCCCCGGCTGCCTCGTCGTGCTCGAGTCGACCGTCCCCCCCGGCACCCTGCGCGAGCTCGTCGCGCCGATCATCACCGGCGGCGGCCTTGTCCCCGGCCGCGACGTCTTCCTCGCCCACGCCCCCGAGCGCGTGCTCCCGGGCAACGTCATCCGCGAGGTCGTCGAGAACGAGCGCATCGTCGGCGGCCTCACCGACGCCTGTACCGCCCGCTGCGCCGAATTCTACGAGGGCTTCGCGCGCGGCCAGGTGCACCGTTGCAGCGCCGAGGTGGCCGAGCTGACCAAGCTCTCGGAGAACGCCTTTCGCGACGTCAACATCGCCTTCGCCAACGAGCTCGCCAACGTATGTGGCCGGCTCGGCCTCGACGTCTGGGAGGTGATCCGCCTCGCCAACCGTCACCCCCGCGTGCAGATCCTTCGCCCCGGTCCCGGCGTCGGCGGTCACTGCATCGCCGTCGACCCGTGGTTCATCGCCGCCGCCGCCCCGCTCGACACTCCCCTCATTCGCGCCGCCCGCCACGTCAACGACGACCGCCCGCAGCGCGTGCTCGACCAGGTCCACCAGCTCGCCGCGCGCCTGCGCCGGCCGAAGATCGCCTGCCTCGGGCTCGCCTACAAGCCCGACATCGACGACCTGCGCGAGAGCCCGGCCCTGCACATCGCCCAGGCCCTCGCCGCAGCGGGCGACGTCGACCTCATGCTCGTCGAGCCTCACCTGCACCGATCCCCGATCGACGGCGTCCCGCTCGTCGCGCTCGAGCAGGCCCTCGCCAGCGCCGACATCGTCGTCATCCTCGTCGCCCACCGCCAGTTTCGCCACCTGCGCCCCGACCAATTGCTGCGGCTCATGGTCGTCGACACCGTCGGCCTGCTGACCGTCGGCGTATCAGGCACGCGAACATGAAGCCCGGGACCTGGCTGCGCACCCTCGTCCACCTGACCCCGCGCCAGCTGTTCTATCAGGGCGTCCGCCGCCTGCGCGGACCCGCGCGCCGCCCCGTGTCGACCACCCGCGAGGGCCTCGGCGCCGTCGTCGTCCCGCTCCCGCCGCCTGCCGGCGAGGGTGTCATCGAGCCCGGCGGCGTGCGCCTGCTCGAGCACCCGCCCTTCGACCCCTGCGCCGACGGCTGGGACCCCGACGCCGACCCGCTCTATACCTATACATTGCATTATCATGGGTGGTTATCTCGCCTCCCCCTGGCCCGCGCCCGCGCGCAGGTCGAGCACTGGATCGACAACTACCCCGAGGGCGTCGGCTGGGAGCCATACCCGACCGCCATGCGCGTGCTGCACTGGCTCGGCTGGCTCGGCAAGCACGAGTCTCACCTCGACGCGACCGCCCGCCGCCGCATCTTCGGGTCGCTCGGCGCCCAGCTCGAGCACCTGCGCGTGCACCTCGAGCACCACCTCGGCGGCAACCACGTGTGGACCGACCTCGCCG
>JAYUXQ010000283.1:0-5062 GCA_043752905.1 Nannocystis sp.
GGATGACAGGATGACAGGATGACAGCGAGGCGCGGCGGTGGCATCGTCCGGCCCGACCCCATGACCGCCATGCCACGCCAGATCGCCGCGTCGTTCGCCCTGCTGGCGCTCGCGCCGATGGACGCGGCGGCGAGCCCGTATCGCATCCTGGCGCCGGCTCCGACCGCCGCCGCGCCGCCTGTCCTTCCGGCCAGCTCGTCGCCCTCCGATGCGCCTCCCGCAGGGCCGACCGACAGCGCCGCGATCGCGGCTGCGACTTCGCCGACGCAGCCGCTCTCGGACGACCCGGCGCTCGAGTATGGCCGCGGCGAGCAGGCCTACGCGCTCGGCAACTACGAGCAGGCGGTGCGGCACTTCGAGCACAGTTATCAGCTCTCGAACTTCGCCGACCTGCTCTACAACCTCGGGCTGGCGCACGCGCAGTGGCACAGCCTCGACGGCGACATCGGGCACCTGCGCAAGGCCAAGCGGCTGTTCCAGAATTACATCAAGCGCCTGGCCGAGAACCCGGCGATGGACCAGAGCCAGCGGGCCGAGGCCGAGGCGCAGGTCGCCAGGATCGACGAGCAGGTCAGCGACTACGAGGCGAAGCAGGTGGTCGTGCCGCCGCCCGTGGTGAAGCTGGATCCCAAACTTCAGCCGCAGCCGCCGGTCGATGAACCGGAGCGCAGGCCGGTGTACAAGCGCGGGTGGTTCTGGGGAGTGATCGGTGGGATCGTGGTGATCGGCGCGGCCACGGCGGTCGCCGTCGTGCTGACCCGCAAGCCGGGCTTCGAGCCCGAGCTGGGCACGATCGGGCCGAATACCAGCGCGGTGGGGCTGCGGTTCTGATGGCAGCCGACGACGTGGCGTCGAGCCACGCGCTGCACCCGGTCGCCGGGGCACGCTTCGTGTGCGAGCGTGTCGACGAGCAGGCGCTCGTGTATCGCGTCGCCGTGTACACGGCGGGCGGGCACACGCACCACGCCGAGCTGCGCTGGGACGCCGCCGGCCAGGCGACCGCGACGCCGCCTCACGCGGACGGGTGGGCGCAGGCCGAGCTGCTCAAGCTGGCGCGGGTGCTCAAGCACAGCCAGCAGGACCGCCTGACCCGCTGGCGCGGGCCATGAGCCTGTAGGGCTCGTGGAACGCGAAGAGGGCGGGTCGCTGCTGCGCCCGCCCTCTGTTTTGTGGCCCCGCGGGGCTCGTAGTTCTCAGCCGCCGGTCGAGCTGCCGCCGCTGGTGGTACCGCCGGTGGTGTCGCCGCCGGTGGTGCCGGTGTTGATCGGGCAGCCCTCATCGCCCTCGTCGCAGCAGATGCAGGAGATGGCGCTGCGCTGCTCGCCGCAGTAGCCGTAGTCGTAGGTGACCATCATGTCGTCGCCGACCTCCATGCAGTAGGCGGTGCAGTCGGTCGCGGTCAGCTTGCCGTGGTAGCACTCCTCGTAGATGGTCTCGCCGTTGCAGGACGGGTCCGCGCCGGTCTGGCAGGGCGTGCCCGGGCCGACGCCGCAGTCGAACACGATCTTCGTGCCGTCATCCTCGCAGCCGACGCCGAAGTCGTAGCCGTCGGCCTTGCAGTTCATGTCGGGGCCGGTCGGGTCCGCGACCCACACGCCACCGGTGCACACGTAGAACTTGCTGCCCTCGGTGTCGCAGGCCGGGTCCGAGGCCTGGATGCACAGGAAGGGCTCGGTCTCGGGGTTGCAGCTCGCGGGCGGGGCCGTGTCGACGGTGCACTCGAGCGGCCCGCCCGAGGTGCCCGAGGTCGGGACGTCCGTGGTGGCGTCCGAGGTGCCCGAGGTCGGGACGTCCGAGGTCGTGCCGCTGGTCGGGTCCGTGTTGCTGTTGTTGCTGTTGTTGGTCGTGTTGGTGGTGTTGCCCGTGGTCGGGTTCTCGCAGCAGGTCAGGTCGGTGTTGTCGTTGTCGTTACACCAGTCGTAGCCGACGTTGCAGAAGCACTCGCCGTCGTTGAGGAAGCTGTTCGCGTCGGGGCAGGTCTCACCGTCCGCCGCCTTGCCGCCGTCGCCGACAGTGATGACGCAGCCGATCGCCGCGGAGGTGAGGAAGCCGGAGAGGGCAGCGAGACGAGCGAAGTGGAAGTTGGAGAGACGCATGGTTATGTTCCTGGAAAGATAGACGGGGTAGTACGACGGGGTCGGGCTGTCGGGAATGCGGCCGGAGCCGGCGCGAGGCCTGAGACGACGGCCGGGGAAGCTTGATTCTCTGCACCCCACCGGCGCAAGCGACGGGCCGTCGAGGGTGGCCCGCTATACCGCGTGGCGCGTGGCGCGGGCACGAAAAAGCCGCCCCACGACGGAGGCGGCTCTCGAGCGGCCCTGGCACCCGAAGGTGCGGGGGTCGCGGCTCAGGGGGTCGGCTCGGGCTCGACCAGCCAGGTGTGGCCCTTGCGCATCAGCGAGTTGAGGTCGCCGACGCCCTTGGCCCGGGCCTGGCGGTTCTGTTCGTGCATGCCGCGCTCGAACGAGGTGTCGGGGCCCGGGGCGCGGTACAGGACGCCGAGTGCGACGGGGAAGGTCGGGGGCTCGAGGGTGGCGAGCAGGAAGGCCATCGTATGGTTGTGCTCGTCGTGGACGAGGATGTCGGCCTCGGTGACGCCGTACTCGCCGAGGGTGACGACCTCGAGCTCGAGCTGACCGGGCTTGAGGCGCAGGCCTTTGGTGTGGTCCTTGCCGAAGCGCATCGGCTTGCCGTGCTCGAGGTGGAGCTGGGTCTCCGCGGCGATCTCGCGCGCGGTGAAGTGCTCGAAGGCGCCGTCATTGAAGACGGGGCAGTTTTGATAGACCTCGACGAAGCCGGTGCCGACGAACTCGTGAGCGCGCCTGAGCGTGGCGATCAGGTTCTTGGCGTCCGTGTCGATCGCGCGGCTGACGAAGCGGCCGCCGCAGCCGAGCGCGAAGGCGGCGGGGATCAGCGGGTTGTCGACGGAACCCATCGGCGTGGAGGGCGAGCGCTTGCCAAGCAGCGAGGTCGGCGAATACTGGCCCTTGGTGAGCCCGTAGATCCGGTTGTTGAACAGGATCAGCTGCATGTTCACGTTGCGACGCAGCACGTGCATCAGGTGATTACCGCCGATGCTGAGGCCGTCGCCGTCGCCGGTGAT
The DNA here is from genome assembly GCA_043752905.1 of Nannocystis sp. GTDB lineage: Bacteria > Myxococcota_A > Polyangia > Nannocystales > Nannocystaceae > Nannocystis. The sequence continues at coordinate 3,104 of JAYUXQ010000283.1, forward strand.
CATCCAGACGTCGAGGTCGGGGTTGGCGAGCTTCACACCGGTGGCGACCGCGGGGGCGCGCCCGTGGATCGTGTGAAAACCGTAGGTGTCCATGTAGTACGGGAACCGGCTCGAGCAGCCGATGCCGGACACGAACACCGTGTTCTCCTTGCGAACGCCGAGCTCGGGCAGCATGCGCTGCACGGCGGCGAGGATCGCATAGTCGCCGCAGCCGGGGCACCAGCGGACCTCCTGGTCCGAGGTGAAGTCCTTGCGAGTGAGGGGCGTGGACGGGGGATCGAGGGGAGTCATAAAATCAGGCCTCCGACACCAGGGGGATGACGTTGTTGCCGACCGTATCGCCGACCGTATCGCCGACCGTATCGCCGAGGTCGTTGCCGACGTGCTCGTGGCCGAGGTTGTAGTGGCCGGCGGGTTCGCTCGGGGGGTGGCCGAGCTGGGACAGGATCTCGGCCTCGATCTCGGCGATCTTGAACGGGTGACCGGCGATCTTGTTGAGGCCCTTCGCGTCGACGAGGTACTCGGCGCGCAGCACCTTGACGAGCATGCCGTTGTTCATCTCCGGCACGATGACTTTTTTAAAGCCGCGCAGCAGCTCGCCGAGGTTCTTCGGCATCGGGTTCATGTAGCGGATGTGAATGTGCGAGACCTTGAAGCCGCTGCGACGCGTGCCGAGCACGGCCTGGGAGATCGCGCCGTAGGTCGAGCCCCAGCCGACGACGACGAGGTCGCCGGTGTCGTCGCCCTGCTCGACCTTTTGCAGCGGGATGTCGTCGGCGATGCCGGCGATCTTCGCGGCGCGCACCTTGGTCATCTTGTGGTGGTTCTCCGGGTCGTACGAGATGTTGCCGGAGTCGTAGTCCTTCTCGATGCCGCCGATGCGGTGCTCGAGGCCCGGGGTGCCGGGGACGGCCCACGCGCGCGCGAGCGTGACGGGGTCGCGCAAGAACGGATGGAAGCCCTCGGGGTCGCGGCGGTGCTGGACCGGGAACGGCTTGATCGTGGTGATGTCGGGGATCTTCCACGGCTCGGCGCTGTTGGCCAAAAAGCCGTCGGTCAGCAGGATCACCGGCGTCATGTACTTGGTGGCGATGCGTACGGCCTCGATCGCCATGTCGAAGCAGTCGCCCGGGGTGCACGCGGCGATCACCGCGAGCGGGCAGTCGCCGTTGCGGCCGTTGAGCGCCTGGAACAGGTCGCTCTGCTCCGTCTTGGTCGGGAGGCCGGTCGAGGGGCCGCCGCGCTGCACGTCGACGACGACCAGCGGGAGCTCGGTCGCGACTGCGAGGCCGAGCGCCTCGGCCTTGAGCGCGAGGCCCGGGCCGGAGGTGCTGGTCATGCCGAGCGCGCCGGCATACGAGGCGCCGATCGCCGCGCAGATGGCGGCGATCTCGTCCTCGGCCTGGAAGGTGGTGACACCGTAGGCGCGCAGGTTCGACAGGGTGTGGAGGATCGTCGAGGCCGGGGTGATCGGGTAGGAGCCGAGCACGAGCTCGAGGCCCGCCAGCTTGCCTCCGGTGAGCAAGCCCCACGCGGTCGCCTCGTTGCCAGTGACGTTGCGATACACGCCCGGGTCGAGCTTGGCCTTGGGCACCTGATAGCAGCCGATGCCGCCCGGCATCTCCGCGGTCTCGCCGTAGACGTGACCGGCGTTGAGCGCCGCGACGTTGGCGTCGGCAACCGCCGGGTTCTTGGCGAACTTCTGGCGGAGCCACTCGACGGTGCTCTCGCGCTCGCGGCCGAACATCCACATCATCAGGCCGAGCGTCCACATGTTCTTGGCGCGCAGGGCCTCCTTGGTGCCGAGGTTGAACGGGGCAACCGCCTGCAAGGTCAGCTTCGAGATGTCGATCTTGAGCAGGCGGTAGGCGTCGAGGCTGCCGTCGTCGAGCGGGGTGACGGCGTAGCCGGCCTTCTTCAAGTTGCCGGTCGTGAAGGCGCCGCTGTTGACGACGAGCA
>JAYUXQ010000284.1:0-1976 GCA_043752905.1 Nannocystis sp.
TCACCGTCCTCGGGCTCGACGAGGTCGAGGAGCAGGGCCCCCGTGCCGGCATCGCCGACGGCGGCCATGTCGAGGGCCGGGAGGTCGGCCGTGGCGACCCCGTTGTGGTCGGGCGCGTGGCCCACGGCGAGCAGGCCGGCGAGGGCGAGGAGGCCAGTGCTGGCGAGGATCGGGCGGTGACGCAAGAGGACCGAGACGAGGCGCATGGACGAACTCCTGAGGCGACGAAGTGACGAACCGGAGCAGTATAGGAGGGCGGAGTGCCCCGTGCACGGTGGCTCTCGCGGCAATGAGACGGCGAGGTGGCCGCCCCTGCGACCGGCAGTCCAGGGCTCTGGCGCGAGATCGGGTTTCACGGTGCGGTCCCGGATCGTGGCGGCCTTCACGCCTGGTCCGGTTTGGGTTAAGCTCCGGGCCCCCGCGCTTGTAGCTCAGCTGGATAGAGCATCGGGCTTCGAACCCGAGGGTCGCAGGTTCGAACCCTGCCGAGCGCACCAGGCCCCACGCACCCCGCGTGGGGCCTTCGTCTTTCGATCTGTCCTTCCGGACATGTCCTAAAGGCGGATCATGCTGCCGTCGGTCAGCGAGGCGTCGTCGGGCTGGCCGCCGAGGCCCAGCTCGGTGATGAGCTTGCGGGTGTGGTCGCGGTAGTCCACCAGGCAGTCCGCGAGCGCGCAGGCCTGCCAGAAGCCGGTGTTGACGGTCGAGCTCAGGGTCTGCTGGAAGACCTCCCACGGCGAGCCCTTGGTGACGGCCTGGGCCAGCGCGGCGTTGGCGAACTCGCGCAGGCGGTCGCCGAGGCCCTGTTGTTTGCCGCCGCCCTCGAACTGGACGACGCCGAGCGGGTTCTTGTGGGTGTCACCGACCAATGGCACGCAGACGATCCAGTCGTGCTCGGGCTTCCAGTGCTGATAGGCCGGGCTGTGCTGATACACGAGCGCGTCCTTGCTGTGATCGGTGCCGCGACACCAGGCCGCGGGGCGGTTGAAGCGGAAGGCGTGGCCGGCGACGCCGGTGCCGCAGGGATACGAGCAGACCCATTCGCGACTGGCGAATTGGCCGAAGGCGGGCAGCAGCTTGCCCTGGGCCTCGTCCCACAGGAGGCCCTGCCACGACACGCCGGCCGGCGAGGCGCCGAACACGGCCGCGAGCGCGGCGGCGATCGTCTCCGCGAGCTGATACGAGAGGATCGATCCGAGCTCGCGGTCGGCGGTGCAGCGGTCGAGCAGCTTGGCGGCGATCCGTCCGCCGGTGAAGTCGAGCGCGTGACCGACGAGGCTCGGGCGGTAGGCGATCGCGTAGCGGTGCCCGACGATCGGGGCCTCGATCGCCAGCGAGATCTTCGTGTCCGAGTGCTTGACCAATTCACACCGGCGCTCCTCGCTGTCGACGCGCTCCCAGTGTTGCTCGCCGTTGTGGGTCACGGCGCGCAGGGCCCACTTCTCGACGCTGTCCATCGCGACCACGGGGTCGTCGAAGGTGAAGGTCAGCGTGAGGTGACGGCACGGGAAGCGCACGGTGTGGGCACGGACGACCATGCTGTTGCGCGTGCCGTCGAGGTTGCGCGGGCCGGCGAGGTTGTATCGGGGGACCTCGGCCTGGGTCAGCGGGATGACGTTGCTGGCCTGGTAGCGCCACACGAGGTCGGTCGGGCGATGGTCGGGGGGATAGAGGGTGAAGCGGATGACGCCGTCCTGACCGGTGCTCTGGCGGACCTCGAAGCCGGGCGAATTCTGCGGAGCTTCGTGCCGCGCCTCGCATACCGGTGGGCTCAGTTCGGCGATCGGGATCGGGTGTGGGGTGCGAAGATCGACGATGCGGACGCCGACGGTGCTGATGCCGTGGCGGTCGACGTGGACGACGCGCGCGTGCTCACCGGCGGAGATCTCGTGCTGCTCGCGCTCCGTACTGCTGCCGAGCGGGAGCGTGCGTGCGGGCTTGCGCGTGTACACGGCCATGTCGCCGGTGCGCTCGAA
>JAYUXQ010000285.1:0-1975 GCA_043752905.1 Nannocystis sp.
CCGATGAACGCGAAGCCGAGGCCCTGCGCGCCAGCCTTTTTAAAGATGGTGAGGTCGGTGTCGTTGGGCAGACGGCGGTAAACCTCGTACGACAGCGACTGGGCGCTTGGTCGCGGGGCCCCGGTCGCATACGCGGAGATCAGCGCGGCGTTGCCGTCGCTGGTCTCGAACATCCGCGCCGCACCGCCGGTGCCACGCGCCTCGATGTTGATGACAGCGCCGACCGCGGCGAAGCTCGGGTCCTCCACATAGGCGCGCGCGCCGAGCAGGCCGGACTCCTCGCCGTCGGTGAACACGACCATCAAGGGCGTGCGCGGCGGGCCATCGGAGATCAACGCGCGTAGGGCCTCCAGCACGACGGCGACGCCGTGGCCGTCGTCGGCCGCGCCCGGGCCGGCCGGCACCGAATCGAAGTGCGAGGCCAACAACAGCGCCGGGCCCGGCGTGGTGCCGGGGACCTCGACGAGCACGTTCACCACCGGCGCACAGTTGCCGTAATCACTGCAAGAGAACGCGGGCAGCTCGCGCGGCGTCAGGCCCAGTGCGCGCAGCTGCTCGACGAGGCGGGCCCGCACCGCGGCGTTGGCGGGCGTGCCGGTCGGGTGCGGCGCGCCGTCGGCCAGCAGCGCGGCCAGCCGCTCGCGGGCCCGCAGCGCCGAGAACTCGTGCAGCGGCGTGTCGGTGCCGCGCGGGTCAGGCGGGCCGGCGCGGAGGACCGCCAGGCCGCCGGCGGCGAGGCAAGCGGCGAGCACGACGAGACGGGCGCGCGGGAGCATCGTGCGATGGTACGCGCCTCGTCAGCGGAGGTACACCTGCAAGCCATCTCCGGGCCTCGTTGTTCGCGTCCTCATCGAGCGTGCTGCTCCGCTCGACGAGCGGCGAATTCGTGGCATGCGCCGCTACCCTCGATCACTTCACCGAAGCAAACGGGGCGCACAGCAGCGCGAGGGGCGGTGCCTGGTGACTCCTCCTATACGTGGTCGTACTCGTGGATATATCGGTGCGCATCGACGTCCGTATTGACCCAACGGATCGTGCCGGTGGTGCTGCGCAGGGCGAGGCTCTGTAAATACATGCGAGTGCCGATCCGGCGCACGCCCTTGAGCAGCGGGCCGGTGGTCACGCCGGTGGCGACGAACAACACGTCGCCGCGCGCGAGGTCGTGGACGTGAAGGATCTGGTCGGGGTCCTTCATGCCCATGGCGATCGCACGGTCGCGCTCGCCGTTGTTGCGAAACTGCAAGCGTCCCTGGAACTCGCCGCCCATGCAGTGCACCGCGGCGGCCCCGAGCACGCCCTCCGGCGCCCCGCCGACGCCGTACACCATGTCGATGCCGCTCTTGGGGATGCAGGTCGCGACCACCGGGGCGACGTCGCCGTCGGTGACCAGCAGGATGCGCGCGCCGGCGGCTCGCAGCTCCTGGATGAGGCTCTCGTGGCGCGGTCGATCGAGCACGACCACGGTCAGCTCGTCGGGCCGTCGACCCTTGGCGGCGGCGAGCGCCCAGAGGTTGTCACGCGGCGACTTCTCGAGCGAGATCTTGCCCTTGCCCTCCGGGCCGCAGGCGATCTTGCTCATGTAGGTGTCGGGGGCGTTGAGCAGATGGCCCTTGTGGGCCACCGCCAGCACCGCGAGCGCGCCCGGGAGGCCGTTGGCGCACAGGTTCGTGCCCTCGAGCGGGTCGACGGCGATGTCGACCTCGAGCAAGCGCGGGTCGTTGGGGCCGACCTTCTCGCCGATGAACAGCATCGGCGCCTCGTCGCGCTCACCCTCGCCGATGACGATCGTGCCGCGAGCCGGCACGCGCTCGAACGCGGCGCGCATCGCCTTGACGGCGGCGGCGTCGGCCGCCATCCCGTCGCCGCGACCGATCTGCGTCGCGGCGGAGATCGCCGCGGCCTCGGTCACGCGCGTGTACTCCAAAACTAGTGTGCGATCCATGCAGGTCTCCTGTGTCAGCCCGGGGTGGGTGAT
>JAYUXQ010000286.1:0-1974 GCA_043752905.1 Nannocystis sp.
CTGACCGGCACCCACGGCATCTCGCCGATCCGCGGCTACGTGGTCGCCGTCGTGCCCCTGGCGATCGTCCTCGCGGTCCAGCTCGGCCGCGCCCTGCTGGTCCTCCCGGACTTCCCGGGCTGGGAACCATCGACCACGCACCCGTACTTCATCCCGTGACCACGGGATCACGGGATCACGGGATCATATGATTATGTGATCATATGATTACGACGCCGCGCGAACATCGTTCGCGCGGCGTCGTGGTCACATGAACCTTCAGCCCGCGGGCGTCGGCGTGGCCCCGGCGGCGCCGACCACCGACTCGATCGCCTTGTTGAGCTCCGAGAGGTCGCTCGGGGCGACGGCGGAGTATTTCACCGAGTTGCGGCCGTCGGCGAACATGAGGGTGCGGCTCCTGGTGACGTTATAATAGTCGTCGAAGGCCTTGTTGGGTGCGCCGTCCTCGGCCGCGGGGACCACGAGGGGCAGCTTGATGCCGAGCTCGGTCCGCAGGGCCTTGACCTTTGCGATCAGGGCCTCGCGGTCGGCGAGCGGGGTGGTCGACTTGCCGTCCTTGATATTGGTGACGACGGCGAAGGCCTTGACCTTGTCCTCGCCGTACTTCTGGACCAGCGCGTCGAGGTTTTGCAGGTCGGTCCTGAAGGCCGGGTCGTCGATCGTGCCGACGGCCATGATCTTCGGGCTGCCGCCGAACTTGCACACCTGGCAGTACTGGTCGCCGCTGTCGCAGTTGACGATGTCGAAGGGCTTGAACTTGCCGCCGACGCCGAGGCCGCTGCTGGCGAGCACGCGGTCGTCCGCGGGCTTGGCCGCCTCGGGCTTGACCTCCGTGGCGGGGGTCTTCACCTCGGCGACGGTCCCGGCCCTGGCCGGCTCGGCCTTGTTGTCACAGCCGCCGGCCGCGAGGGCGACGGCGAGGATCCCGAACATTGCGGTGGTCTTGAGCATGGCCGGGCCAGTGTGGCCAAAGTCGTCGCTTCGCGCCAGCGCCGCGGGCTGTCCCCCGCGCACGCCCCTTGTTACGATGCGCCGCGATGCCGAGCACCCGCCGCGCCTTCCTCGCTGCCACCACGGCCACCGCTGGCCTCGTGTGGTCCGGCCGCGACGCCTGGGCCGGCCATGGGCCCGCCCGCCAGCCCGCGCCGGGGGCCGCCCCCGCGAGCGCGGACGCCGGCGCGCGCATGCTCGCCGCCAGTCGGATGCTGCGCGACGAGGCGCTCGTGCAGCCCGCCGTCGACGCCGCCCTCAAGGCCGGGGCGACCTACGCCGACGCGCGGCTGGTCTCGTGGCAGCGCGAGCAGATCAGCGTGCGCGATGATCATGTCAGCGACGTCGGCCTGCGCACCGATGACGGGATCGGCGTGCGCGTGCTGGCGGATGGAGCGTGGGGCTTCGCGGCGACCCAGAGGCTCGACAGCAAGTCGGTGACCGACGCGGCCCGCAGCGCCGTCGCGATGGCCAAACGCAGCGCCCTGCTGATGCCCGCGCCGATCACCCTCGTGCCGACGCCGGTGGTCCGCGGCGCCTGGGTCTCGCCGATGCAGGTCGACCCCTTCACGGTGCCGATGGCCGACAAGGCCGCGCTGTTGCTCGCTGCGGCCCGCGCCGCGATGGACGTCAAAGGGGTCGCCCACGTCGACGCCACCCTGCTGGTCGTACGCGAGGAGAAGCTGCTGATCACCAGCGAGGGTTCGCGCGTGCATCAGATCTTTCACCGCGTGCTGCCGGGCCTGACCGCGACGGCGATCGATCGTCGCCGCGGGCGCTTCGCCAGCCGTGACCACGAGGTCGCGCCGATGCTCGCCGGCTACGAGCACGTCACCGCCGCGGACCTCGTCGGTCAGGCGCCCGTGGTCGCCGAGGAGGCGCTACGAAAGCTCCACGCCGCGCCGGTCGTGCCGGGCAAGCGGCAGGTGATCCTCGCGCCGAGCAACCTCTGGCTGACGATCCACGAGAGCATCGGCCACTCGA
>JAYUXQ010000287.1:0-12284 GCA_043752905.1 Nannocystis sp.
TTCCACAGACCCACGCCGAGGCCGGCCATGAACACGGCGCCGAGGGCGGTGGCTTCGAGCATCGTCGGGCGCGCGAGCGGGACGCCGAGGAAGTCGGCCTGGAGCTGCATGAGGAGGTCATTGGCCGCGGCGCCGCCGTCGACCTTGAGGGCGCGCAGCGGGGCACCGGTGTCGGCGGCCATGGCGAGCAGGAGGTCGGAGATCTGGAGGGCGATGCCCTCGAGCGCGGCGCGGGCGATGTGGGCGCGGGTGGTGCCGCGGGTCAGGCCGGTGATCAGGCCGCGGGCGTAGGGGCGCCAGTGCGGGGCGCCGAGGCCGGCGTGGGCGGGTACGAGGGTGACGCCGCCGCTGTCCTCGACGCCGCGCGCGAGGGCCTCGATCTCGCTGGCCTTCGTGATGATGCCGAGGCCGTCGCGGAGCCACTGGACCACGGCGCCGGCCATGAACGCGCTGCCCTCGAGGCAATAGGTGGTCTCCTCGCCGATCTGCCAGCCGACGGTGGTCAGCAGGCCGTGCTGCGAGGGCACCGGGCGCGAGCCGGTGTTGAGCATGACGAAGGCGCCGGTGCCGTAGGTGCACTTGGCATCGCCGATGGCGAAGCAGGCCTGGCCGAACAGGGCCGATTGCTGGTCGCCGGCGATGCCGTGGATCGGGATGCCGTCAGGGAGGCCGGGCACGCCCCTCGTGGCCCCGAAGTTCGCGGTGCACGGGCGGACCTCCGGGAGCACCTGCGGCGGGACGCGCAGCAATTCGCAGAGGTCGTGGTCCCAGCCGCCGCCGACGAGCGGCCACAGCAGCGTGCGCGAGGCGTTGCTCGGCTCCGTCACGTGCTCGGCGCCCGCGGTCAGCCGCCACACGAGATAAGTGTCGATCGTGCCCGCGGCCAGCTCACCACCGTGGGCGCGAGCGCGCGCCCCCGGGACGTGGTCGAGGACCCACGCGAGCTTGGTCGCCGAGAAGTAGGGGTCGAGGACGAGGCCGGTGCGCTCGCGGATCGCCGGCTCGCGGCCGTCGGCCTTGAGCGCCTCGCACACGCCCGCGGTGCGCCGGTCCTGCCAGACCAGGGCCCGGTGGATCGGTGCGCCGGTCCGACGGTCCCACACCAGGCTGGTCTCGCGCTGGTTCGTGATGCCGATCGCGGCGATGTGCTTCGCGTCCGCGTGCTGCATGACGTCGGCGATGACGGCGAGCACCGAGTGCCACAGCTCCTCGGGGTCGTGCTCGACCCAGCCGGGCTGCGGGAAATGCTGCGGGAACTCGCGGGTGGCCCGCGCGCGCACCTTGAGCCCGGCGTCGACGAGCAGGCAGGTGGTCCCGGTGGTCCCTTGGTCGATGGCGAGGATCAGGTCGGCGGACATGCGGGCGCGAGATTATCACGAGCCCTCCGACCGATGCGCCGACGGCTCGCCACGGGAACTTCTCGGCGGACCGGGTGCCGTCCGCACGATGTTCGGTGAGGTGATGTCGACCGTGGCCAAGCTGCTGGTGATCACGCTGTGGATCGCGCTCACCGGTGTCCCCTCGCCGGTCGCGTACCTGGGCATCGGCGTCGCGCCGCCACCTCGAGCCGGCCCTCGAGCGCTCGTCGCTGTCCGCGAGCACGTCGAACTTCAGGCCGATCCCGGGAAGCGACACCTGCCGATCTCGCGACAGTGTGACCGCCTCGCCGCCGCGCTGGCGCGCTTCGCCACGCCGACCGCGTCGGGTTTCGCGAAGCATGACGGCCTCCCGACGCCCCGCGGGAGCAGCAGGCGCCAGCGTGGGTCCAGGGCACCGCCCACAGCGAATCTCCGGCCTTCGGCGGGAATTTTCGGGTCCGGTTCGGACCAGCGAGATCTCTCCAGGGAGTACAGATCGAAACCGCACCAAATCGCGCGCGCGGGGGATCGCTCCGACATGAATTCAAGGCCAGGTAGGGGTGGCGTTCTGTCGCGCCAGGGCTCGCGCCGAAGCCGCAGGACCTGCTCACGACATGGGAATTCGCTTTGGTCAATAATTACGGGAATTTACACGCGGGACCGAGGTCCTGGTGTGGGATCCGCGCACCTATATAATTCACTACAATGACCTATCAAATCCATATCACTAACACTCACTTACGCATCACTGAGGCGGAAGCCCTTCGTTGACGAAGCCCTTGCCGGGGCCGAGAATGTGTAGGAAGTGCATTGCGAGTGGCCGTGCCGATGACTGCAACCTCCAAACAGGAGCCGCCGATCCCCGCCGCCGACCCGGTCGCCGAGGTCGTGGCGGACGAGGCCGAGGAGAGCGAGGCCCAGCAGGCCACGCGGCGCGCCAAGAGGCCCGTGACGGCGAGCGTCGCCGCTGTGCCTGCGGCTGCGGCTGCGGCTGCCGCTGTCTCTGCGGCTGCCGCTGTGCCTGCCGCTGTGCCTGCCGCTGTGCCTGCGGCAGCCGCTGTGCCCGCGGCGAGCGAGCCGACGGCGAAGGCCGCGAAGGCGAAGCCGGCGATGCAGCCCAACAACGTCCGCAAGCTGCGGCAGGCGGCGATGATGAGCAAGGCCGAACTCGCGCGGCGTGCGGGCGTCAGTCCGCTGACGATCGACCGCGTGGAGTCGGGTTGCCCGTGCCGCATGGACACCAAGCGAAAGATCCTCGAGGCGCTGGGGCTCAAGCCCGAGGCGCGCGAGCAGGTGTTCGGCCCGGACATCGACCAGGGCTGACGCGCCATCCGTACGGGGCCGGGCCATGGCGAGACACTGCATCGGGCTCGACATCGGCTCGACGGCCATCAAGCTCGTGCAGCTGCGGACCGGGCGGGCCGGGCTGGTATTGCAGAACTTCGGCGTCGCGCCGGTGCCGACCGGGGCGATCGCCGGCGGCGCGGTGATCGACGCGGCCGCCGTCGCAACGGCCCTGCGCGCGCTGGTCGGGCGGATCGGTCTGCGTGGCAAGGATGTCGCCCTCGCCGTGTCCGGCAACGGCGTCATCATCAAGCGGATCGCGGTGCCGCAGCTCGAGCCGGCCGCGTTCGCGCAGCAGATCGAGTGGGAGGCGCGGCAGCTGGTCTCGCCGCCCAGCCGCGACGATGTGCTCATCGACCACACCCGCCTCCGGCAAAACCCCATGACCGGCGAGGTCGAGGTGCTGCTGGTCGCCGCCAAGAAGGACCTCGTGCAGCAGTACCTGCGCGTCGTCGGCGAGGCAGGCCTGCGGCCCGTGGTCGTCGATGCGACCGCCTTCGCGCTGCAAAACTGCGTCGAGGCCGGCCAGGGCTTCACGAGCGGTGAGACCTTCGCGGTCGTCAACGTCGGCGCCGCGGCCTCGACGATCAGCATCCTCGCCGACGGGATGCCGGCCTACGGGCGTGACATCAGCTCGGGCGGCAACCTCTACACCGAGGCGCTGCGCGGGCTCGGCATGGCGCCCGAGGACGCCGAGCGCCGTAAACGCGACGCCGAGGACCCGGAGATCCAGGGACGAATGCTTCAGGTCTCGGAGGCCATCGCCGCGGAGATCCAGCGGTCGCTCGACTTCTTTCGCGGCGCCGTCGCCGAGGAGCCGCTGTCGCGCATCGTGCTCAGCGGCGGCTCGGCGTTGGTGCCCTCGCTGCGCCAGGCGCTGGCCCAGCGCTCGCGCCTGCCGGTGACGCTGCTCGACCCCTTCGCGCGGGTCCAGGTCGACCGTCGCGTCGACCTGGGCGTGCTGAGATCCAGCGCGCCAGCGGCGGCGGTCGCCTTCGGGCTGGCGCTGCGCGAGGAGGACGACGCCCCGTGATCCGCATCAACCTGTTGCCGGCCGCGGCCCGCCGGCGCCGGCGCAGTCGGCCCGGCCGCGAACGCGGAGCGCTGGCGCTGATGAGCCTCGGCTGGGCGGGACTGTTGACCGCCGGCTACCTGTGGATCGCGGCGACCGAGACAGAGATCACCGAGCTGCGCGGACAGACGACCGCGGTCGTCCGCGATCGCAACGCCGTTCGCAAGACCTTCGACGAGCGCGCGCTCGTCGACCGTGAACAGGCGCTGCAACGCGAGCGCGAGGCCCTCGCGCGACTGTCGAGCGCTCGCCGCACACCCGCGCCGATGCTCGCCGAGCTGGCGCAGATCTTCGCCGCCGGGGTCGGCGGACCCTTCGTCGCTGGCGGACCGCTCGCCCTCCGCGAGCTGCGCGACCTGGGCGAGGGCCGATGGATGCTGGTCGCCTCTGCCATCGACCTGTCGGCGCTGACCGGCCTGCTGCGCCGGCTCGAGGCGAGCCCGCGCTTCGCGGAGGTCGGCGATGCGGAGTACGCTCGGGGCGACGACGGCCGGCTCGCGCTGCGCGTGACGCTGACCGCCCAGGAATGACTCGATGTCCGCAGGCTCCCTCCTCCACGGCTCCCCGCTGCAGACCCTGATCGTTTGGGTGCTCGGCACGTGTGTCGCGGCGGTGGTCTGGTACGCGGTGTTCTATCGGGCGGCGCACGACGAGTGGGTCGCGGCGAGCAACGAGCTCGGCGCGGCGCGCAGCGACCTCGAGCAGGCGAAGGCGGCCCGAGTGCGCGCCGACGGTCGCGCGGCGGAGCTCGACGCGGACGCGGCGGAGCAGTCCCGGGTGCGCGCCAGCGTGCTCCCCTCCGAACCGGAGGACCTGCTGTTCACGGTGCCGGCGCTGGCGAGCGCGATCGGCCTCGAGGTTGTCCGCTGGCGGCCGTCGGAGGTCGAGGTCGACGGCGCGCTGCTGCGGACGCCGGTGCAGGTCGACGCACGCGGCGGCTGGCCGGCGACCCTCGAGTTCATGACGCGGGTGCTGACGCTCCCGGAGGTCGTTTCGCTCGATCGCCTGGCCCTGCGCGCCACCCCGGACGGCGCCCTCGAGCTGCAGTTCACGCTGAGCACGGTGCAGCTACGAGAGGCCCCATGACTGGAGTGGACCAGACGACCGCAGCACCGATCCCCCGCCGCAGCAGTCACGGCGGTCCGGGGCCGGGCTGCCCGGTGTTCCTCACCGGCATGATGGGGGCGGGCAAGACGACGATCGCTCCGCTGCTCGCCGCCGAATGGGGCGTCGAGTGGGTCGACCTCGACGTCCGCGTCGCTCGCATCTTCGGCGTCGGCGTCGCGGAGCTGTTCGCGCGCGGCGAGGCGCACTTTCGTCGCTGCGAACGCGACGCCCTGAAGTTATTGCTCGCCGAGCCCGGCCTGCGCCTGCGAACGATCGTCGTGGCGACCGGCGGCGGGCTCGTCGTCGACCCGCACAACCGCGCGACGATGCGAGCCGCCGGCCGCGTCGTGTTCCTCGACGTCCCGGTGCCCGAGCTGTGTCGCCGCCTGACGACGCCCGAGGCACGCGCCCAGCGACCGCTGCTGTCGGAAGATATCGAGGCCACGCGCGCGCGCCTCGAGGCCCTGTCGCAGCGACGTCGGTCTGCCTATGAAGAAGCAGACGTGGTTGTGGACGCCGGAGGATCACCGCAAGATGCGGTTTGCACAGTGTTAGCCGCGCTGCGCGAGGGGTCCGCATGACCGAGACCGGTCCGACAGCCAAGACGAAGCGTTCACGCCCGCTGGTGCTCGACGTCCACGTGCCGGCGGAGAGCCACAGCTACCCGGTGCTGATCGGACGCGGAGCGATCAGTCGGATCGGCACCGAGCTGCAACAGCGACTCGGACGCACGGGCACCGTGGCGCTGGTCTCCGACACGACCGTCGCGCCGCTGTACGGCGCGGGGGTCCAGGCCAGCCTCGAGGCGCAGGGCTTCACGGTCGCACCGATCGTCATCCCCGCGGGCGAGGTCCACAAGACCACCGGCACCCTGCTCGAGGTGCTCGATGCGATGATCGTCAGCGGCATGGGCCGGCGTGACGCGGTCGTCGCTCTTGGCGGCGGCGTGGTCGGAGATCTCTCCGGTTTGGCCGCGGCCCTGTTCATGCGCGGCGTACCCGTGATCCAGTGCCCTACCACCCTGCTCGCGCAAGTCGACGCGTCGGTCGGCGGCAAGGTCGCGGTCGACGTGCCCGCCGGCAAGAACATGGTCGGGGCGTTTCACTTCCCGCTGTTCGTCCTGATCGACCCCGAAGTGCTGAGCACCCTCGGCGACCGCGAACTCGCGCAGGGCCTCGCCGAGATGCTCAAGCACGCCCTGCTGTTCGCGCCGGACCACCTACAGGCGCTGCTCGACGCCGCCGAGGCGATCTACGCCCGCGACTTCGACGTCCTCACGCCCTTGATCGCCACCTCGGTCGGGCTCAAGGCCGCCTGCGTCGGGCGTGACCCGTGGGAGACCGGCGAGGCCGGCAAGGGTCGCGTGCTGCTCAACCTCGGACACACCGTCGGTCACGCGATCGAGTCGGCCTCCAGCTACGGCGTGCCGCACGGCGAGGCCGTCGCCCTCGGGCTGCGCGCCGCGGCCCGCGTCTCCGAGGCCAGAGGGATCGCAGAGCCCGGACTCGAGGCGACGGTCGTCGAGGCCCTCACGCGCCTGCGCTTGCCGACCGGCCTCGACGAGTGGCTCGAGGGGGACCGCGGCGCCGCGGTCGAGCGAGCGCTCGTCGTCGACAAGAAGCGCTCCGCCGGCACGGTCAGCTACGTGGCCCTGGCGAGGATCGGTGAGCCCTCGGTGGTGTCGCTGTCCCTGCGCGACCTGCTCGGGCTGCTGCGTCAGCGGACCGCCCCCGCCGAGTGAGCGCCGAGTGAGGGCGAACGGCGTCCCGGGGGTCCTGGCGGCGCCCGTAGGTGTCCCTCGGGTCGGCGCAGGGTCGCAATTGCCCTGAGCAAAGCTGCTTGCCAGGAGGGTCCGTGTCTGCGAACCTGCACCAGCACAAAGGCAGCGTCTGCCTATCGTGCTTCACGGCCCTTCGGGCCTGCGAGAGACCATGCTCGATACCCTCAGATCCATCGTCGAAAAGATCCCAGGCGCCAAGGCCGCTGTGCTCATGGGCCTCGACGGCTATGCCGTGGAGAAGTACGTGGGCGACGGCAGTCTCGGGGACATCGAGCAGGTCTCCACCGAGTTCATCGAGATGGTGAAGGTGGCCCGCGCGCTCGACCTGGGCACCGTCTCCGACATCACCGTCCGCGCCGAGAACGGCACGCTGCTGGCTCGTTTCCTGTCCGAGGGCTACTTCGCCGTCGTGCTGATGTCCGAGACCGGCAACTTCGGCAAGGGCCGCTGGGTCCTGCGCAACGCGGCCAACGAGCTGCTCGCCAGCCTGTGACCGTTCGACCTGCTTCGCAGGCGCAGTGAGCAGGCGATGAGCCAGGCGATAAGCCAGCCAGTGAGCTCCACAGGCTCGCCGAGGGTGCTCGTGCTTCACGGGCCGAACCTCAATTTGCTCGGCACCCGCGAGCCTGAGATCTACGGACGTGGAACTTTGGCCGAGCTCGACGCCTCGCTGCACGCGTTGGCCCGTGAGCTCGGCGTGGACCTGACGACGCAGCAGTCCAACAGCGAGGGCGGCCTCATCGACGCCATCCAGGGCTGTCGCGCCGGCGGCTCACACCCGCAAGACGGCCTCGTCATCAACCCCGGCGGCTACACCCACACCAGCGTCGCCATCCACGACGCCCTGCGCAGCGTGAGCATCCCGGCGATCGAGGTTCACCTCAGCAACCTCTTCGCGCGCGAATCTCTTCGCCACACATCGGTGACTGGCGTAGCATGTGCCGGCGTCATCATGGGCCTCGGCACCGCCTCCTACCTGCTCGCGTTACGCCACCTGGCCGCCGTTCTGGCCGCCGTTCTGGCCGCACGCTGACGGCCCTCTCGTTCCACAGTCCTCTCGTTCACGGAGTCTCATGTCGTCCGATCCCCGGGACACCAACGGCCTGCCCGACTTGCGGTACATCCGCGAGCTCGCCAAGGTCTTTCGCCAGTACGACCTCGACGAGATCGAGATCGAGAACGGTGAGCAGCGCGTGCTGCTGCGCCGCGGTGACGCCTCCCTCGGCGGCTCAGGCGGCTATGCGCCACGAGCCCCGCGTCACGAGGTCGAGCCCGCTGCGCCCGCTTCGGGTCCGGCCGCGCCGACCCCGGCCGCGCCGGTCGCGGGCGATACCTTCATCACCTCGCCCTTCGTCGGCACGTTCTACCGCTCGTCGGGCCCGGAGACGCCATCCTTCGTCGAGGTCGGCAGCACGGTGCAACGCGGTCAGACCCTGTGCATCGTCGAGGCCATGAAGCTCTTCAATGAGCTCGAGGCCGAGTTCCCGTGCGTGATCGAGGCCGTGCTCCTCGACAGCGCGCAGCCCGTCGAGTACGGCGCCAAGCTGTATCGGGTGCGCAAGCTGTGACCACGGAGATCCGCAAGGTCCTGATCGCCAATCGGGGCGAGATCGCCCTCCGGGTGATCCGTGCGTGTCGCGAGCTGGGGATCAAGACGGTCGCCGTCTACTCCACCGCGGACGAGCACGCCCTGCACGTGCGCTTCGCCGACGAGGCCGTGTGCATCGGCCCCGGCCAGGCGGCGCAGAGCTACCTCAACATCAAGCACATCATCGCCGCCGCCGAGCTGACCGGCGCCGACGCGGTCCACCCCGGCTACGGCTTCCTGTCGGAGCGCGCCGAGTTCGCGGAGATCGTCCAAAAGTGCGGGATGACCTTCATCGGCCCTGACCCGATCCACATACAGGTAATGGGCAACAAGGTCCGCGCCCGCCAGACCATGGAGGCCGCGGGCGTCCCCGTGCTGCCCGGCACCGGCGTGCTGACCAGCGCGGCCGAGGCCATCGCAGCGGCCGAGCGCATCGGCTTGCCGGTCATCCTCAAGGCCTCGGCCGGCGGCGGCGGCCGCGGCATGAAGATCATCCGCGACATCAAGGCCATCCCGAGCACCCTGGAGACCGCGCAACTGGAAGCCTTCAAGGCTTTCGGCAACAGCGACATGTACCTCGAGCGCTACGTGACCAGCCCGCGGCACGTCGAGATCCAGATCGTCGCCGACAAGTTCGGCAACGCCATCCACCTGCTCGAGCGCGAGTGCTCGGTCCAGCGGCGCCACCAGAAGGTCCTCGAGGAAGCCCCCTGTTCGGTGCTCGACGAGAACCTGCGCGCCGCGATGTGCGCCACCGCGGTCAAGGCGGTCAAGGCGATCAACTATCACTCGCTTGGTACCCTTGAATTTCTCCTCGACGGCGACCGCTTCTACTTCATGGAGATGAACACGCGGGTGCAGGTCGAGCACTGCGTGACGGAGATGATCACCGGCGTCGACCTCGTACAGGAGCAGATCCGCCTGGCGACGGGTGAGCCGCTTGCGCACCTCGACCGCGAGCACAAGCCGCGCGGGCACGCCATCGAGTGCCGGATCAACGCCGAGGACCCGGTGACCTATGCGCCGCGGCCGGGGACGATCTCCGCCCTGCACTTCCCGGGTGGCTTCGGGGTCCGGGTCGACAGCCACTGCTACACGGGGTACACGGTTTCGCCCCACTACGACTCCATGGTCGCCAAGCTCATCGTCCACGCCCCAGACCGACCGCGGGCCATCGCACGGATGCGCCGGGCGCTGGGCGAATGCGTGATCGAAGGGCTCGTCACGAATCTGCCGCTTCACCGCTGGTTGCTAAAGCAAGAGGCCTTCGTCAGTGGTAAATACGACACCCACTTCCTCGAGGCCAACCTGGACCCCGAGGCGATCAGGGCCGAGGCCGATGCAGACGCACAGGCATAACCACTTCTTCAAGTATGACGATGCGGCGCCGGTGGGCGTAGAGGAGTGAGCAGCGGGGGTGGCGTTCAACCGGGAAAAGGCCCTGACGGCGGCCGCGAAATTCATCTCCAAGGGCCAGCACGACCGTGCTGCCAGGGAGTACATCGCGATCATCGAGGCGGACCCGAACGACACCCGTTCGTGGCTGCTGCTCGCCGAGGCGTTGACCAACGCCGGTGACAAGCCCGGTGCCATCGAGCGTTACCTTCACGTCGGGGAGGGCTACGCCGCCGCCAACGACCCGCAAAAGGCGATCGCGGTCTATCGCAAGGTCCTCGCCCTCGACCCCAACCGCCTCGACATCCAGACCCGCATCGCCGGGCTCTACAAGGACATGGGCCGCACCGCCGACGCTGTCGGTGCCTACGAGTTCGTCGCCCAGGCCTATTTCCAGGCCGGCCAGATCGCCGAGGGCCTCGAGGGCTTTCGCATGGTCGCCGAGCTTGAGCCGGCCGCGGTCGGCAAGCGCCTGCGCCTCGCCGAGCTGTACTCGCGCGAGGGCATGGTGGCGCAAGCCGTCGAGCATTTTCGTCTCGCCGCCGACCGCCTGCTGACCGACCGCCGCACGGACGACTACATCCGCGTCGCCGAGCGCCTGATCTATCACAAAGAGGATGACCTCCCGGTCCTCCGCTCGCTCGCGCAGATCTACCTCAAGCAGGGTGAGAACCGCCGCGCGCTGGTCAAGCTCAACGCCCTGCTGCGCGCCGCGCCGGCCGACGCCGAGGGCCTCGAGCTGCTCGGCGAGACCTTTGTCGCGATCGGCAAGGTCGACAAGGCGATCAGCGTCGTGATGGAGCTGGCCCGCGAGCAACGCAAGGGCGGCCGCAAGAACAAGGAGACCGCCGCCCGGGTGCTGCGCAAGGCGCTCGGCTGGAACCCCGAGAACGCCGAGGACATCCGCAAGATCGCCACGGAGATCGAGGTGGAGGTCGCCGCGCTCCCGCCCGACCCCGAACCCGGCGACAAGCCGAAGGAAGAGGGGATGGACGTCGACGTCGATGTCGTCGAGGAGGAGGCCGCCGGCAGCAGCACCGACCTCGACATCGACGTCGATATCGACGAGGACGAGGAGGTACGCAAGGTCGAGGAGGTACCCTCCCGCCCTTTCGCCCCCGTGGGCGCCAACGTGGCGCCCAGCGCGGCTGAGGACGCCGAGGAGGGCGTCGGCGATGTCGAGAAGATCCTGCTCGAGGCCAGGGTCTATGTGAAATACAAGATGTTCGAGCACGCGCTCGGACACCTCGACGCCGTGTTCGTCCGCGACGCCAACCACGTCGCCGCCCTTGAGCTCCAGGCCCAGATCCTCTTCGAGCTCGGGCGCAACGCCGACGCCGCCGACAGCTTTGTCCGCCTTGCCCAGCTCGTCAGCAGCACCGACCCGCGACAGGCCCGCGCCCACCTCGCAGAGGCGCAAAAGCTGGTCCCCGACCATACCAAGGCAGACATGGTCCTCGCCGCCCTCGATAGCGGCGACAATGGCGGCGGCGAGACGGCGCCCCTGCTCAATGGCCTTCAGGCCTCGCTCAAGGGCGACCCGACCAGTGAGCCCGGCACCGCGGAGGCTCTCGAGTCCACGGACAAGACCGAGCTGACCGAGACGGCGCCGACCGATACCGCCGAGCCGGACGCTGCGACCGACAGGACCGCCGCGGATGTGCGCGAGCCGGGCGCGACGACCTCGGATGTTGCCGCCGGGACCACCGCGACCGCCGA
This sequence comes from Nannocystis sp., assembly GCA_043752905.1. Taxonomy (GTDB): domain Bacteria; phylum Myxococcota_A; class Polyangia; order Nannocystales; family Nannocystaceae; genus Nannocystis. The sequence goes on from JAYUXQ010000287.1 coordinate 11,364, forward strand.
GACTCCCGGAATCACCGAGCCCCGCACCGCCGACGAGACGGCCCCGGCCGAGGCGACCGCGGACGCTGCCCAGCCAGCCGGCGACACTGACAGACAGAAGCCGGACAGCAGGACCGACGCGCCCCAACCGGACGAAGCGGCCTCGCAGACCCCCGCGCGTGCCAACAGCGAGACGGCACCCGCCGGCGAGACGGCACCCGCGCAGGCCCGCCCTGCCGACAGCGCTTCCACGACGAACGATGCCGCGACGAGCGACGCCGTGACGAGCGACGCCTCGACGACGAGCGAAGCATCCGGGAGCGACGCGCCCGCGACCGACGACACCTCGACGAGGACCACCCCCGAGACCACGGAAGGTTCGGTCGCACAGCGACTCGCCGAGGCCCAGAGCGACACGCAGACCGAGGGCTCGGCGGCCCGCAGGTTGCCGTTCAAGAGTCTGAGCGAGGGGACGCCGCTGCCGTATCGCTTCGGCGAGGGGACGCCGCTGCCGATCTTCAAGCCGCCGCCGCCGCCGTCCGAGACGGCGACCCCGGCCGCGAGCGAGACGCCCGCCACCGAGTCCCCGGTGAAGACGGACGCCCCCGAGGCGACCCGCGAGAACGTCCCGGTCCCCCTTCCGCGCCCCGACGCCCGCGGACGCAAGCCGCCGGCGACCACCCTGGAGACCCCGGCGACCCCCGAGAAGCCGACGCAGCCCTCTCCGGAGATCGAGGAGCTCGACTCCGGTGTCATCGAGGAGCTCGACGCCGACGAGGTCGCCGAGATGGTCGAGGTCGAGGCCGCCAAGCCCGCCCCGCCCCCGAAGCCCGCCCCCCGGGCACCCCCCGGCCGCCCCCGTCCGCCCGCCAATCGCCCACCCCCGCCCAAACGCGCCCCGCCCCGCAGCGAGGACAGCAAGGCCGCGGCCGCGCCGGAAGA
>JAYUXQ010000288.1:0-5050 GCA_043752905.1 Nannocystis sp.
GCTGCGGCGCGGGTCACCACAGTGACAGCGCTGGATTGGGCCAAACGAGGCGTGCTGCCGGCCTATACAGTCGTGTACGCTGGCCGCCGGGGCCGCGCCGCCCGCTGGCCGTTGCATGCACCGGCTCAAGCCGTCTGGGTCCGCGAGCGGCTGGACGCGGGGCTGACCTTCGCTGAAATCGCCGAGCTGCTGAGCAAGGGCGGATTTTTGGGAAACGATGTTTAGTCGGGTAACGAACGCTTACTCAACAAGACGAACAAGGCCCTCGCAGAGAGCGTCATATTTAGCGACGCTATTTAGATCAGTTCTATTAAGCCCCGAATTGAAGCCTAGCCATTTAGCCAGGACAGGCCTGATCAAGACATCATCAAATGCCTCCGCCGCCAGTTCTGTGTCGACGAAGTGGAGATGATTAAAGATCAGCCATGACTTGGCGAAGTCGAACCATGTATTGAATGCGATGTCGTAATGAACTAAGTCGTCGTCTGTCGGGACGTGATTAATGCGTCGGATCAGTGGTCCGAAAGTCCACCTCGAACCTCGGTGCCATGCAAAAATCCCCCTGGCTCGGCCCAAGAACCGCCACCCCTCCATATTTCGGGTAACAAGCTCTCTGCCCAACTCGCACAGCTACACGGGCGGGGGCGGGGCTTCGTCGTCGATGTTGACGTCCGGGGCGACCGGGTTGCCGGCGGCCTCTGCGGCGGCCTCGGCTGCCTCTGCGGCCTCGGCTGCCTCTGCGGCGGCCTCTGCGGCGGCCTCGGCTGCCTCTGCGGCCTCGGTCTCCTTGGCCAGCAAGGCTCTTGCCTTGTCCTTCGACTGGCCGATCAGGTAGGCGATGCCGACGCTGAGGAAGAACAGGCCGACCATCGGGATCGCCATCATCAGCTGGCTGACCGGCTCGGGCGGGGTCAAGAACGCGGCGATGATGAAGATCGCCACCACGGAGATCTTCCAGAAGCGCAGCAGCGTCTTGTGGGTCAGCATCTCCGCGTACGCCATGAAGGCGATCAGCAGCGGGAACTCGAACACGGCCCCGAACGCGACCAGGACCTTGGTCGAGTCGCGGATGTATTCGTTGAGGGTGAGATTGTAGACGACCGCCGTCTCGGCGCTGGTCGACTGCGTATATTGCAGCAACCACTGGATCGTCCACGGCAACACGGCGTAGTAACAAAACGCCGCGCCGAGCAGGAACATGAACACGCTGGTCGCCACGAAGGGGATGACGAAGCGCTTCTCGCGGGCGTACAGGCCCGGCGCGATGAACATCCAGAATTGATAGAAGCCGATCGGCGCGGCGAGGAAGATGCCGCCGGTCATGGCGACGCGCATGTCGGTCATGAAGGCGTCCATCATCGCCAGGACCTGCAATTGCGGCTTGCCCGGCATGTTCGCGGCGATCCACGCCTTGTGCAGCGGTACGGCGAGGAACTCGCGCAGCTCGGTGGCGTAGATGAAACAGACGACCACGCCGGCCGTCATGCCGAGCGCGGCCCGGGTCAGACGACTGCGCAGCTCGCCGAGGTGATCCCAGAACGACATCGGCGTGTCGCCCTCGGGGCCTTCGGAGAGGCCGTCGAGGCCGTTGTTGGGGATGACTGGCGTCATGCGGCGTCCGAGCGGTCCGAGGCGGGAGGCGGGGCAAACGTGGGCGAGGAGACGGTTGACGCGGGCGTCGATGTGACGGGCGGCGGCGGTGCGGGCGTCGGTGTGACCGGCGGGCTCGGCACGGTGTTCGCATTGGTGACAGTGGGAGCGCTGCCGACGATGTGCGGGGCGCTCGAGGCGACGGTACCGACCGGGGCGCTGGGGCCGACCGCGACGGTACCTGCCGGGGCGCTGGAGCCGACCGCGACGGTACCTGCCGGGGCGCTGGGGCCGGTGGTACCGGTGGTACCGGCATGACCTGCCGGCACGCTCTGGCCGGCGGTCACGGCGTGGGGGTCGGGGTGTTCGCTGGTGCTGACGCGGCCCTTGAGGACGGAGGCTTCGCGGCGGCTCTCCTCGCGGGCCAGCCCGGACAGCTTTTGTTGGGCCTTCATCGCCTCGGCGCGGGCCCGGCCGAGCTCGCGGCGGGCGAGGTCCTGGGCGGACATGAGCTCGTTCTTGGTGCCGTGGTAGGCGGCGCGGATCTCCTCGATGGGCTCGCGCAGCTCCTCGGCATCCATGACCTGGGCACGAAAATCCTCCGCAGTACGTCGGATGCTGCCGTACGCGCGGGCGAGGGTCTTCATCATGCCGGGCAGCTCGCGCGGCGAGAACAGCATCAGGATCACCAGCCCGATGACGATCATCTCTGTGACGCCGATGCCGAACACTGTGCAGACAGTAGCAGCGTCCTGCGCCCCCGGCGAGCCCCTGTGCGCCCCCGGGCGCGGCCCCTGCGCCCGGCGGCAGGGGCCAGCCAGTGGCCCGGCACGCACCCCACGTGAGGCGAGGCGGGGCGGGCGGGCCGCGACGGATTACTTGTTGTTGCGGACCGGGCGGGCGTGGCGACGCGGGGCCGGGCTGAGGCCGACGCGGACGGCGAACTGCTCGATGAGGCTGCGCTGGTACTGCATGCCCTCGCGGACCGACTCGAGGCCATCGAGGATCGTGTCGGCGCCCTGGGCCTGGGCGCGGTGGGCCTTGCTGAGCTGGCTGACCATCTCGGAGATGGTCTCGATGGCGCGGGTGATCTGGCGCGAGCCGCGGGTCTGCTCCTGCGTGGAGCGCTCGACGTGGCGCGTGATCGTCTTCATTTTTTCGGCCGAGCGCATGATCTGCTCGGCGCCGCGGGCCTGCTCGGAGGTGGCGGTGGCGACCTGCTGGACGGTCGTGGCGACGACGTTGATCGCGTCGGTGACCTGCTTGGAGCTCTTGGTCTGCTCGACGGCGACGCGGGCGATCTCGCGGACCATCTGGGTCGAGCGGCGCGCCGAGTCGGAGATCCGCTTGAGCGCGTCCTCGGCCTGATGGCTGACGCGCACGCCGTCGTCGACGCTCTTGCTGGACCGCTGCACGGCCTCGATCGCGTTGCGGCTCTCGCGTTGGACGGCCTTGATGATGTCGACGATCTCTTTTGTGGAAGTCGCGGAGCGCTCGGCGAGGTCCTTGATCTCGTCGGCGACGACGGCGAAGCCTTTGCCGTGCTCACCGGCCTGGGCCGCGATGATGGCGGCGTTGAGCGCGAGGAGGTTGGTCTGCTCCGAGACGTCGTCGATGACGCTGAGGATCTTGCCGATCTCGCTGATGCGCTCGCCGAGCCGGCCGATGACGGTCACGCCCTCGGCCGAGTAGGTCTTGATCAGGTTGATGACCTCGATGGTCTGGTTGATCGCATCGACGCCGCCCTCGGCGGCCCACACGACCTCCTCCGACAATTGCGCGGTCTCGTTGGCGTTGTTCTCGACCTGCTGGATCGAGCCGTCCATCTCGTTCATCGCCGCGGAGGTCTCCTCGGCGGTCGAGCTCAGGGCCTCGATGTTCTTGGCGACCTCCTTCACGGAGAAGGTCATCTCCTCGATCGAGGTCGCGGTCTCCTGCACGGAGGCGGCGAGGTTCAACATGCTCTCGGCGACCTCGTCGTTGGCGGCCGCCATCTCGAGGATCGAGCTGGCGCTCTCCTCGGCGTTGGAGGCCAGCAGCTCGACGTTGTCGGCGATGCCCTTGAGCCCGCCGTTGACGGTGGTCAGCGCCTGCGAGGTCTCCTCGATCGCCTGCGCCGAGGAGGTGAAGCCCTCGTTGAGCTCGTGCAGGAGCGCGGTCGCCTCGTCGTCGAGGCCACCCGAGGGCAGGCCGCGGTCGATCATCGTCTGCAGCTGGGTCGCGTCGCGCAGGGCACCGTCACGCTGGCTCGTCACCTCGGTGACGCGCGTCTGGGCCTGGCGCAGCTCGACCTGGTAGCGCGCGTGCGCCTCGCGGAGTCCGTCGAGCTCGGCGGTCAGGCGTGCGCGCGTCTCGGTGGCGGTGCGGCGCTGCTCCTCCATCTCGTGACGCAGCACCTCGAGCTCGGCGTCGCGGGCCTCGTTGCGCGAGCCGCCACGGCCGGCGGCCTGGCGCAGCTCGGACTCGAGGACACGCACGCGCTCCTCGGCGTCGTGGGCCCGGGTGGTGAGGTCCTGTATGCGAGCTTGCAGGGTGCGGGTCTCGACCTCCTGCGTGCGCACTTGCAGCTGGAGGTTGCGGTTCTCGCCATCGAGGGCCTGGACGCGGCTGGCGAACTCCTGGGCTTGCAGCTCGGCGCCGCGGATCTGCTGCTGTGCGGCCTGGGCCTGCTGTTGTGCGTGCTGCAGCTGGGCTTGCAGGTTCTGCACCTGCGCGCCGTGGTCCTGCACGGCGCGCTCGGCCAGGCGCGAGCGGCCCTCGGCTTCCTTGAGGGCGAGGCGGTCCTCGTCGGCGCGCCCGAGGGCGAGCTCGGCTCGTGAGGCGATCAGCCAGCCGGCGACGCCCGCGGCGACGCCCGCGATGGCGGCGGCGGTGGCCGCCATCGGGGCCTGCAGCGCGAACGCGGCGGCGATGGCAGCGAGGCCGAGCAGGAGCGGCACCCAGGGCGGCAAAGGGAGGCGATGGTCCATCGTGCGAGCGGTGGGATTGTACGGGAGCGGCGAGCCAAGCTCCAGAGAGCGGCGCCGAAGTGCCGGCGACACGGAGGTGCGCAGGCGCGATCGCGGACCTGTCCGTGAGGACAGAGACAGGTCGCAGGGGTCCGCGAGGGTCGACGCCATCAGCCGGTATTTCGCCGGTGAACGGTGTTCAAACCCGCTCCGTGGGGTTGCCGGACGACGCGCCACTTCACGGGCGCGCGGCTGCGTGGCGATCGGGGGCGGCGCGGGTGGGTGTCAGGGTTCGGGCATGGATCGTCTGGTAAGTCGTGGTCTCGCGTTCATTCCTGGCGCGGGCGGGGGAGGTCCCGGTGGCGGACGTGCCGGGCCTGCTGTCGGCGATCTCGGCGGCCAAGCCCGGGGACACGATCGTCCTGGCGCCGGGCGACTACGAGGTCCACCAGAACAAGATCGCCTGCGAGGCGGCGGGCACCCCGGAGGCGAAGATCGTCGTGCAACGCGAT
>JAYUXQ010000289.1:0-5049 GCA_043752905.1 Nannocystis sp.
TCGAGGAGGTCGGTCGCGGCACGGACTCCGAGTCGCGTCGACCGGCGGAGCCCGCTTCGCGTGAACGCACCTTGCGGCGCTTCCTCGACGCGCATCAGCCAGACATTCAGCGCTGCTCCGACCGCGCTGGAAGCACCAGTGAGAGGGTCGCGGTGCGCGTGACGGCGGACCGCGGGGGCGACATCATCGCCGACGTCGTCGACGAGGAGGCGACGCCGATGAGCCGCTGCATCCATACCAAGCTGCAGCGCTCGACGCTCCCGCCCGGCGCCGTGGTGTCCCTCGTCCAAACTTTCACCGTCAAGGTGACGCTCGAACCATGATGGCCGCATTCTTCATCGCCGTGGTCGTCGCGCTCGCCCCCGTGCCCGCGGCGCTGTCGCCCGAAGCCGGCGAACACAACGCGAGGGCCATGCAGCTCTATGATGCCCGGCAACTCGGGCCCGCCTTCGCGGAGTTCAAGGTCGCCTACGACACCATGCCCGACCCCCGCCGCGACCGCGCCGGGCGTGAGCTGCTGCTCGGGTCGATGCGCGCGACCCTGCTCGAATGGCACGAAGCGAGCGGCGATCCCGGGCCGCTGTGCCGCCTGCAAGCGGTATTACAGGCGCATATGGACGCCCTGACGACGGCGTACCCCGATACCCCGGATATGCTGGAGATCCGTGGCGTGCGCGCTCGCCTCGAGCAAGTGACGCGACAACTCGCGGGGATCGGGGCCGATGTATGTGCGCCCACGGCATTACCCTCGTCGCCGTCACCAGCACCGGCGTCGGCGCCGGCTCCGGCTCCGGTGTTGGTGTCGGCCCCGGTGTCGGTCCGGCCCGAGCGACCACGTGGGCCGGTCCCCGCCGGCCCTGCGGTCCCGCCGCGTCAGCTGCGGGTCGCCGGTGGGGTCACGCTCGGGCTGGGAGGCGCGCTGCTCGGGGTCATGACATATGGCGTCGCGGTCGAGGCCCAGCGAAAGGCCCGCGCCAATAGCATCGCTGCCGGCGCCGGGGCCCGCCCGCTGACCGCCGACGAGTACACCCGACTCATCGAGCTTCGGGCCGATGCGATGAGCGCCCGATATGTCGCGATCAGTGCCGGCGTCGCGGCAGGGGTGGCCACGGGGCTCGGAACAATGTTGCTTGTGCTCGCCCGGCGATCGACACGTGCGCGGCGCCTGGCGATCGCCCCGTGGTGGCTGCCTGGCGGCGCCGGCCTGTCCCTGGGCGCGCAGTTTGGCGCTGCGGATCGTCCGTGACCGCGATATATCCGACATACCTTCGAGGCCTGATGCATACGCTCCGCCCAGCCCACCCGTGCCTCCCGCTCGCCCTCGCCCTCGCCTGTCAGCACGGAGGCGAGGCCGCTGGCGGCGGACAGCCCGACCCGGGGAGCACCGGCGCACCCTCGACTTCGAGCACGGGGCCCGAGACACCGACGACCGAGGCCGCCACCTCGATGGATGGCAGCACCGAGGCGGGCTCGACAAGCACGGGCGTCGAGCCGGCCGGCTGGACCGGCTGGACCGGCTCGACCGGCTCGACCGGCTCGACCACAGATGCCGCGCCGCCGACTTGCGGCGACGCGAAGGTCGATCCCGGGGAGGCGTGTGACCTCGGGTTCGGCCGCGGTGGAAACGATGATCAGGGGGCCTGCACCCTGGATTGCAAGCTCGCGAGCTGCGGCGACGGCCTCGTCTGGGCGGGGGAAGAAAAGTGTGACCAGGGGGCAAATAACAACAATGGACTTTACGGCGGGTGCACGACAATGTGCCAACTTGGAGATCGGTGCGGTGACGGGGTCGTTCAGGGGCCAGAAGAGTGCGACCTCGGGTATAAAAACGGGTCTGGCGAGTCCCCGGCGAATGGCGTGCCCTGTGACGGCTGTCGCTACCAGGCAAGACTGGTGTTTTTGAGCAGCACGACCTACAAGGGCGGCGAAATCGGCGGCGTCGAGGGGGCCCACCTCAAGTGCAAGGCGCTCGCCGACGACGCGGGCTTCGACGGCTCGGCGAGCTTCATGGCGTGGATCAGCGACGCCGAACATAGCCCCGCGCAGGACTTCAAGCATGACATCGATACCATCGGCCTCCCCTACGTGCTACCCAACGGGGTGCGTGTCGCGGATGACTGGAAGGACCTGGTGCTCTATGGGGCGGGTGATGGCATCGTCGTCACGGAGCTGGACCAGATCCTGGGCGAAGAGCGAGTGTGGACAGGCACCGCGCCGAGCGGGGCTGCGTTCGCGGGCGGCGATTGCGAGGGCTGGAGCAGCTCGTCGGCCGCGGACAAGGGTAGGGTCGGCCGCACAGCGGTCCCCAAGAACCCGGCCGATGTCTGGATGCAGTGGGACGACGAGCGACAGTGGACAAATTACCTGACGATGGGCTGCAACCTTGCATTACGATTATACTGCGTTGAACAGTGAATGGCGAACCATGAAGATGCACATTGCCTACACTCCATTGATGGTTGTCCTGTGCTGCCTCGGCTGCGCCGTAGAGCGGATCGATCAGATCATCGGCGAGCACGGGGTAACCTACTGGCCCAGCAGCACCGGGGAAAACACCTCGCACCTCGACACGTCGACGAGCACGACGACAGGCACGAGCGACACCTCCGGGGTGGACGACGATACGAGTGGAGGTGCAGGCTCGACGGGTGGTGAGGGCAGCCACGGCTCCGGGACGGGTGGGTCGAGCAGCAGCAGCACAGGGAGCCCGGCGCCCGTGTGCGGGGATGGTGTGGTCGAGGGCGACGAGGCTTGTGACGATGGTAACGAGATCCCGGATGACGGGTGCCAGGCGTGCGCGCGAGATTCGGTCATCTTCGTCAGCAGCGAGATTTATAAGGGGTTCGCGCTGGGGGGCCTGTACGGAGCCGATCAGCGGTGTCGGAGCCTGGCTGCCAAGGCGAATCTTTCGCGCTTCTTGACCTTCCGGGCGTGGCTGAGCACGCCGACGATGCCGGCGGCGCAGCGGCTGATCCACTCTCGGGGGCGTTACAAGCTGGTCAACGGCCTCGTCGTGGCGGCGAACTGGGAGGCGCTGACGACGGCGCCGCTGCAAAACGCGATCATGGTCGACGAGCTGTCGCAAACCCAGGACTACGTGGCGTGGACCGGGACCCTCGCCAGCGGGCAGGCGGCGCCTGGAGGCTCGTGCGGCGACTGGGATGATGACTCCGGGAAGACCCTGTTCGGGGGTTCGGGGATCACGACGAGCGTCGACGCCGATTGGTCCTTCTTCGAGGGGGTGGAGTGCGGTGTTGATCTACATTTATATTGTGTCGAACAGTGAGGACTGGACATGAACGCCTGTACCGCCCGGATCCTGTGCTGCACGAGTTTGCTGGCTTGAACGGGCGGTGTAGCCGCTGGGGCTGGTCGACGGCGCCGCCGGCACGTGCGCGGTCGAGCACGGCGATGGGGACGCGTCGGATGCTTCGATGGGCGACGGCAGCAGCCATGGTTCCGAGTCGGGTGGGTTGAGCAGCAGTGGAGCGCGTGCGGACGCCGCGGAGTCGCGGTGATACGCCGCGAAGGGGTCGCTTGATGGGCACCCGCAGTGATAAGCTCGTACCTATGCAGCGAGAGACGGCGGTGTTTCAACGGGTGTCCTCGCGTGCGGTCTGGGAGGGGCGCGTCGGCTATTGCAGGGCGCTACGGGCGGGGAACCTGGTCTTTGTGACAGGTACGGCGTCGGTCGACGAGAGCGGTGCGGGCGTGCATGCGGTCGGGGACGCGTATGGGCAGGGGCGGCGGTGCCTCGAATTGATCGAGCGGGCGATCGCGCAATTCGGGGTCGACCGCACGAGGATCGTTCGTACGCGGATGTTCGTCACCGATATCTCGCGGTGGGAGGAGTTCGGGCGGGCGCACGCGGAGTTCTTTGGGGAGCACAGGCCGACGACCTCGATGGTCGAGGTCAGGCGGCTCATTGATCCGGAGATGCTGATCGTCGGGAGCCGTCGCCGCAGGTGGGGAACTTGCAGACGTTGGCGGACGCGGGGCGAGGCTAGTAGCGCAATGGGTAGACGCGGCCCGCCTTGAGGGCGAGCCGCGTTCGCGAGGCGCTCGCGTGGGCGAGCGCGGGGGTCAGGTGGCCGCGACGGGGGTCGCCACGCGCTGGCGGAGCACGTAGGGGAGGATGCCGCCGTGGAGGTAGTACTCGACCTCGATCGGGGTATCGATGCGCAGGGTGACGGGGACGTCGTCGACCTTGCCGCTGGCGCGGTGGACCTTGAGGGTGAGGGTCTCGCGGGGGGTGACGACGTCGAGGCCGGTGAGGTCGAAGGTCTCGGTGCCGTCGAGGCCGAGGCTCTGGGCGTCGGTGCCGGACTGGAACTGGCAGGGGAGGACGCCCATGCCGACGAGGTTGCTGCGGTGGATGCGTTCGAAGGAGGAGGCGACGACGGCGCGGACGCCGAGGAGGCGCGAGCCCTTGGCGGCCCAGTCGCGCGAGGAGCCGGTGCCGTACTCCTGGCCGGCAAAGATGATGAGCGGGATGCCGGCGGCCTGGTAGCGCATCGAGGCGTCGTAGATGCTCATGCGCTCGCCGGACGGCTGGTGCAGCGTGACGCCGCCCTCGACGCCGGGGACCATGAGGTTGCGGATCCGGACGTTGGCGAAGGTGCCGCGGACCATGACGCGGTCGTTGCCGCGGCGGGCCCCGTACGAGTTGAAGTTTTCGACCGAGACGCCGCGCTCGATCAGCAGCTTGCCGGCGGGGGACGAGGGCTGGATGCTGCCGGCGGGGCTGATGTGGTCGGTGGTGACGCTGTCGCCGAAGATCGCCAGCGGGCGGGCGCCGGCGATGGTCCTGGGCGGGGTCGGGTCGACGCTGAACTTCTCGAAGTAGGGCGGCTCCTGGATGTACGTGGACGAGTCGTCCCACGGGTAGACCTTGCCGGTGCTCGCCGGGATCTCGGCCCACATCGGGCTCAGCGCGGCGGTATCCTCGTAGATCTCGCGGTAGGTGGCGGGGTCGGTCGCGCTGGCCAGCAGCTCGGCGATCTCCTCGCTGGTCGGCCACACGTCGCGCAGATACACCGGCTTGCCGGC
>JAYUXQ010000290.1:0-12268 GCA_043752905.1 Nannocystis sp.
AGCGCCTCGAACTTGTACGCGTAGTTGCCCTTTTTACAGGCGTTGACCAGGCGCGAGCGGCCATCGATGCCGCTGCCGTGGATCACCAGCACCGTCGACGGGCTCGGCGCCTGGACATAGTGGATGATCGCGTCGATCGCCGCGGCCGGCGTCGTGCCCTCCTCCCCGGCCCCCTTCGCGATGTCGTCGGGATTGCTGAGCTCGACCAGCCGCCGCGGCGCGAGCATCGGCATCTGCTGGCACGCGGAGATCACCGGCGTCGCCGACTTCAGGTCGGCGCCGTCGAAGCGCTCGTGGTTGAAGGCCGCCATCGCCTGCGCCGTCGCGTCCTCGGGCGGGATCATCGTCCGGCGCAGCGCGTGCAAGATGCTGCGGATCGCCGCCGGCTCGTCGCCGAACAGCACGTAGACCGGCTGAAGCTTGCCCGCGAGGATCGCTCGCTCGAGCTCCTGGACCGGGTCGCTCACGCCTCCTCCGGCTTTCTGTCGAGCACCGCGACCACCTCGACCTCGGGCGTCATCGGCATGAGATCGAAGACCGAGACGTCGACGAGCTCGTGGCCCGCCTGCGTCAGCACGGCGAGGTCACGCGCCAGCGTCGCCGGGTCACACGCGATGTAGATCGTGCGGCCGCGGGCGACCCGGGCCAGGTCCCGCGCCGGTCCGGTACCGAGGCCCCCGCGCGGCGGATCGAGGACGACGAGGTCGAAGCGATCGCCGGCCTCCGCCGCCCGCGACAGCGCCGTCGCGGCCGGCTCGCGCCGCACGATCACCCGCGCCCCGCCCTGCACGCCGACCCGCGCCGCCAGCCGCTGCAACCCCTCGATCCCGTGCGCGTCGGTCTCGATCACCACCAGCTCACGGACCACGCCCGCCAGGCCGCGCGTGAAGTTGCCGGCGCCAGCGAACAGCTCGAGCCCGCGACGGCGCCGCTCACCACCCGCAAACCGAAGTACGTGGGCCACGAGCGCCGTGTTCTGATCGGCCTGGGCCTGGGCGAAGCCGAACGGACCTGCCCGTACGGACATGTCCTCCGGGCCAGACGCGTCGATGTCGAGGGTCGTCTCACCGACCCCGAGCCCGCCGCGCGGTCCGGCGACGACGATGCCGACCAGCGTGGCGTCGAGCAGCGCCGCGAGCCTGGCCCGCAGCGCCCCGGTGTCGCCGATCAAGGGTGGCAGCGGGACCCGCTGCCCGGCGACCTCGGCCTGCGCCGCGACCCCGAGGATCGCCCGCGATCCGTCACTGATGCCGTGCAGCTCGCCGCGGGCCGGCAACGCCGCCGCGACCGCGCGGATCTTCGTCAGCGCGTGGCGCAGCGGCGCGTCGAGGACCATGCATTGCTCCGCGTCGACGACCGCATGCCCGCCGCGGCCGAAGAACCCGAGCTGCAACCCGGCTGGACCCTGCTCGAAGTGCACGCGGGCGCGCCGGCGATAGCCCTCCGCCGCCGGGCTGGCGAACACACGGGCGATGGGGACCTGAAACTTGCGCAGCAGGTCGGTGACGATCTGGGCCTTGAGGTCGGCCTGCGCGTCGGGACGCACGTGCTGCCAGCCACAGCCACCGCAGCGGTCCGCGAGCACGCAGGGGGCCTCCTGGCGTAGCGGGCTGGGAGCGACGAGCTCGAGCGTGCGGCCGCGGATCATCCGCGTCTTGACCTGGGTCGCCTCGGCCAGCACCGTGTCGCCCGGCAAGGCGCCCTCGATGAACCACACGCGGGTGTCGTCCGCGTCCCCGAGCACGCGACCGATGCCCTCACCGCCGTGGGCGATCGCGTGGATCGTCACGCGTCGCGGACCGCCCGGCTCGCTCACCATCACTTCCTCTTCTTGCCGGCGTCCGACTTCTCCTGGGCGTCGACGTCGATCACGCGCTCACGCGCCGGTCGCTGGTTCCCCAGCGCGTTCTTCGGCGGCTCGACTGCGGGCCCACCCGGCGGTTGCATGTTCATGAACGGGAAGCCCGGCGGCATCCCGCCGGCGCCGCCCATCCCGCCGCCCTGCATCATCTTGGCGATGTCGGCGAGGGGATTGTTCGCCTTGGGCTTGGGGATCAGCAGCGACGCCAGGGCGAACAGCGCCGCCCCGCCGCCGAGCACATACAACGTCATCTCGTTGCCGCGCGCGACCCCGCAGCTGATCGCCGACAGCCAGAAGAAGCCGGCGACGTAGGCCATGCAGCCCGCCCCGCGCGACAGCCCCAGCAGGCCGATCAATGCGATGCCGCCGCCCACGAGCATGATGATCGTCGGCAGGTACGCCGGCTGGAGCGTCAAAAAGGCGCCGACGACGACGATGACGCCGCCGAGCGCGAACAGGGCGGCGCGCCGCCGCATCTCGTTCTTGATCCGGTCCAGCGCGTTTGGGGGGAGCGCGCTGAGCATCTGGGCGTATTGCTGACGGGGGTCCTTGGCCATGACCGATGTCTCTCTCGTGGGGCAGCTTAGCCGCGGGCGAAGCGTCGCATGACCTCGCGACTGAGGATGATGCGCTGGATCTCGCTCGTACCCTCGAAGATGCGGGTCACCCGAACATCGCGGAGGTAGCGCTCGACCGGGTACTCGCGGGCATAACCGTAGCCGCCGAGGATCTGGATCGCACGGTCGCAGGCCGCGTTGGCCTTCTCGCTGGCCATCAGCTTGGCCATCGACGCCTCGATCGTGAATCCCCGGCCCTGCTCCTTGAGCCACGCGGCCCGCAGGACCAGCAGCCGCGACGCGTCCAGCTCGGTGGCGCTGTCGGCGAGCATCCACTGGATCGCCTGGTAGCCGGCGATCGCCTGGCCGAACTGCTGGCGTTGCAAGGCGTAGTCCGCCGCGAAGTCGGTCGCCGCCAGCCCGCACCCGAGCGCCAGCGAGGCGATGCCGATCCGGCCGCCGTCGAGCGCCATCATCGCGACACGAAAGCCCCGGCCCTCCTCGCCGAGCAGCGCGTCCTCGCCGAGCTCGACATCATTGAACTCGAGCGGCGTCGTCGTGCTGCCGTGCTGCCCCATCTTGTGCTCGGGCTTGCCGCGGACCACCCCGGGCGCGTCGCCCTGCACCAAAAACGCCGTGATACCCGCCGAGCCCGGCGCGTCTGACGTCTTGGCCCACACGACGAACAGTCCCGCATCGGTGCCGCTCGTGATCCACAACTTTTGCCCCGACAGCGACCACCCGCGGTCGGTCTTGCGGGCCCGCGTGCGCATGCCCGCCGGATCACTGCCCGCCCCCGCCTCCGACAGCGCGAAGCCGCCGACCGCATACGCCCCGCTGCACAGCCGGGGTACATGCAGCGCGCGTTGCTCCGGCGTCCCGAACTTCGTCACCACCTCGGCGACCATGTTGCTGACGGTCATCGCCACCGTCGTGCTCGCGCAGGCGCGCGCCAGCTCGACGACCGCCAGCGCATACGCGACCGCACCGGCCTCGACGCCACCGAGCGCCTCCGGCACGTTGATCCCGAGCAGCCCGATCTCTGCGGCCTCGGCGAGGCTGTCCCGCGGGAACCCGCCCTCGATGTCGAGCTTCGCCGCCCGCGGCGCGAGCACCCTGGCAGCGAACTGCCGGGCCGTATCGACGACCATCTGCTGGCCATCGTCGAGAGAGAGGTCGAACACGGCGCCCCCTTTAGAAGCGCTCGCCGACCTTGCCGGAGTACGTATAGACGTACTCGACCTCGGGCGGCGGGTCGAACTCCCACTTGCTGGTGGAGTCCTCGACGCACGGCCCGAACAGCTTGGCCTCGCGGCTCTGGTTCTCCTTCTTGCCCTTGGGCGGCTTGCGCTCCCTGATGTCGATCGCCGTGATGCGGGCCTTGGTGACCTTGCCCGATGTGGCGATGGTGAATTCGACCGAGAACGTGCCGGCGATCCAGCGGTTCTCGAACTCCTCCATGTCGCGCTGCAGGCAGCGGCCGAAGTCACGCTCGTAGACGTTCTCGACGGTGTCCTGGATCGACTTCAGGACCTTGGGGGACACGCCCTGGCCCTGGTCCTCGTACTCCTGGGTCTCCTTCGCGGTGACCATGTCCTTCTCGTAGGAGGTGTTCTGGTACTTGGCGTACAGGTCCTCCTCGCCCGCGTTCATCTTGTTGGTCTGGCGGCGAGCGCAGCCTGACGCGAGGACCAACGCGCCGGCGGCAAGGATCATGAACTTGGTGGTGTGCTGCATGGGGGCTCCGGAGCGAGGTGGGTGCGAGATTGTACCAGTGCGCAGTTACTTGCGCGACTTGAGCAGGGACGCCGCGATGACCAGGCGCTGGATCTCGCTGGTACCTTCGTAGATTTCGGTGATCTTGGCGTCCCGGAAGTGGCGCTCGGCCGGGTACTCGGTGACGTAGCCGTTGCCGCCGAAGATCTGCAACGCGTCCTTGGCGACCTTGTTGGCCATCTCCGACGCGAACAGCTTGGCCATCGCCGACTCGCGGGTGTGGCTCTGCCCGCGCGACTTCATCCACGCGGCTCGCAACGTCAGCAGGCGCGCCGCGTCGATCTCCGTGAGCATGTCGGCGAGCATGAAGCCGATCGCCTGGTGATCGATGATCCGCTTGCCGAACGTCTTGCGGTCGCCGGCGTACTCGGCGGCCGCCTCGAAGGCCGCCCGCGCGATGCCCAGCGCCTGCGCAGCGATGCCGATCCGGCCGCAGTCCAGCGTGCTCATCGCCACCTTGAAGCCCTTGCCGGGCTCGCCGAGGACCTGGTCCTGCGACACGTGGTGGTCGGTGAAGAAGATCTGGCACGAGTGGCTCGCGCGGATGCCGAGCTTGTCGTCCTTGGGCCCGCGCGTGACCCCGTTGCCGTTCATGTCGACCACGAAGGCCGTGATCCCATGGTTGCCCTTCTCGGGCTCCGTCATCGTGAACAGGATCCCCGTGTCCGCCTGCGGCCCGTTGGTGATCCAGTTCTTGACCCCGTTGATGATGTAGCCGTCCCCGTCGCGCACGGCCATCGTCTTCTGCGCCGCCGCGTCGCTGCCCGCGTTGGGCTCGCTGAGCATGAAGCAGCCGAGCTTGTCCCCACGCGCCAGCGGGCGCAGCCACTGCTGCTTCTGCGCCTCCGTGCCGAACTTGCTCAGCGGGTCGCACACCAGCGAGTTGTTGACGCTCATGATGACGCCCGTCGACGCGCAGGCCGCCGAGACCTCCTCCATCGCCAGCACGTACGCGATCGAGTCGAGGCCGGTGCCGTCGTACGCGTCCGAGACCTCGATGCCCATCAGCCCGAGCTCGGCCATCCGCGCGACCAGCTCCTTCGGGAAGCGGTGCTCGCGGTCGAGGGCGGCCGCCTGCGGCTTGACCTCGCGGGTCGCGAACTGGCGCACGGTCTCGAGCAGGGCTTGTTGGTCGTCGGTGAAGCTCAGATCCATGGTGTCCTCTTATTAAATGTGTCTCTCGGGACCTGTCCCTCAGGACTGGTGGTTGCCGGTACCGAAACCGGTACCCGGACGACCGGTGAACGCCGCCGCGCGCTTGCCGAGGAACGCCGCCATGCCCTCCGACTGGTCGCCGGTGGTGAACAGGCGGGCGAAGGCGTCGATCTCGAGCGCGTTGGCGGCGTGCAGCGCCAGGTCGGCGCCGCGGTGCAGCACCTCCTTGGCGACCGCGACCGCCTGCGGGCCCATCTGGGCGATCGCCTCGCAGGTCTTGATCGCGGCCGGCAGCAGCTCCTCCGCCTTGTATACGCGGTTGACGAGGCCGATCCGCAGCGCCTCGTTCGCGTCGATCATCGCCCCGCTCATGCACAGCTCGAGCGCGCGGCTGAGGCCCACGCGACGCAGCAGCCGCTGGGTCCCGCCAAAGCCCGGGATCACGCCGAGCTTGACCTCCGGCTGGCCGAAGCGGGCCGTCTCGCTGGCGTAGATGAAGTCGCAGGCGAGCGCGACCTCGCAGCCGCCGCCGAGCGCGAAGCCGTTGACCGCCGCGATCACCGGGACCGGCAGCGACGCCAGCCTGTCGCCGAGCGCGTGGCCCTGGCGGGCGAACTCGCGGGCGTCCTGCTCCGTCATGCTCGACATCGCCGCGATGTCGGCCCCGGCGACGAAGGCCTTGGCCCCCGCGCCGGTCAACACGACGCCGCGGATCTTGCCGTCCGCCGCGTCCGTGCCGGCGTCGCGCGCCGCCTCGGTCAGCTCGTGGACGACCGCCACCGACAGCGCGTTGAGCACCTGCGGCCGGTTGATCGTGATGACGCGGACGGGCCCGCGGTCCTCGATGAGTAGCGTCTCGAAGGTCATTGGTTCACTTCGCGTAGTTGTAGAAGCCGCGGCCGGTCTTGCGGCCGTGCCAGCCGGCCGCGACGTGCATGCGCAGGATGTTCGGCGCGCGGTACTTGTCGTCGCCGAGCTCGCGGTGCAGCACGTCCGCGATCGCCAGGCAGGTATCGAGGCCGATCAGGTCGGCCAGCTCGAGCGGCCCCATCGGATGGTTGAGGCCCAGCTTGGCCCCCGTGTCGATGTCTTCCGGCGTACCGAGCCCCTCCTGCAACGCGAAGCCCGCCTCATTGATCAGCGGGATCAGGATGCGGTTGACCAGGAAGCCCGGGCAGTCCTTGCTCGTGATCGTCGTCTTGCCGAGCTTGTGGGCCAGCGCCAGCGTCACCTGGTAGACCGGGTCGCTGGTCTGAAGACCACGAATGATCTCGACCAGCTTCATCAGCGGGACCGGGTTCATGAAGTGCATGCCGACCACGTGGTCGGGGCGGCTCGTGGCCGCCGCCAGCTTCGTGATGCTGATCGAGCTGGTGTTGCTCGCCAGGATCACGCCGGGTCGCGCCGCGCGGTCGAGCTCGATGAACAGCTTGAGCTTGAGGTCGATGTTCTCGGTCGCCGCCTCGACGAGGAAGTCCGCCGGGGCCAGACCCGCCGCGCCGACCACCGCCGTGACGCGCGCGAACGCTGCGTCACGGGCGTCGGCCGCGAGCTTGCCCTTCTCGACCAGCCGCGTCAGCTGCTTGCCGATGCCGTTGCGGCCCACGTCGGCCCGCTCCTGGCTGACGTCGGCGAGCAGCACCTCGTAGCCGTTTTGCGCGGCCACCTGGGCGATGCCGGCGCCCATCTGTCCGGCTCCGAGGACGCCGATGGACTTGATCGTGGCCAATTCAGGCCCGGAGAGCCGGGAAGCAGGGTCGATGGTCGTCATGTTCGTGCTCTCGTGATCAGCGCTCGCTCGTCTCGACCATCAGCGCGACGGCCTCGCCGCCACCGATGCACAGCGACGCGACGCCGCGGCGCTTGCCCTCCTGCCGGAGCGCGTACAGCAGCGTCGTCAGCACGCGCGCGCCGGAGCAGCCGATCGGATGCCCGAGGGCGATCGCGCCGCCGCGGATGTTGAGGCGATCGTGCGGGATGCCGAGCTTGTCCTGGTTGACCAGCGCGACCACGGCGAACGCCTCGTTGAGCTCCCAGAGATCGACGTCGTCGGCCGTCAACCCGGTCTTTTGCAGCAGGCTGGTGATCGCGCCGGCCGGGGCCGTCGTGAACCACTCGGGCGCCTGGGCGTGCCCGGTGTAGCCCTTGATCGTCGCCAGCGGGACGATGCCGCGGCGGTCCGCCTCCTCGCGCGACATGATGATCGTCGCGGCCGCGCCGTCGTTGAGCGTCGAAGCGTTGCCGGCCGTGATCGTGCCGTTCTTGTCGAACGCCGGCCGCAGCGACGCGAGCTTGTCGGGGTCGCCCTTGAACGGCTGCTCGTCGTCGCTAACGGTCGTCGGCGGGCCCTTGCGCGACGGCACCTCGACGGCGACGATCTCGTCGCGGAACTTGCCCTCCTTCACGGCCGCCTGCCCGCGGCGGTAGCTGTCGGCCGCGTAGGCGTCCTGGCGGTCACGCGGGATCTGGCACTCGCGCGCGCATAGCTCGCCAGCGCTGCCCATGTGGAAGTTGTTGTACGGGTCCCACAGGCCGTCGTGCACGAGGCCGTCGACCAGCGCCCCGTTGCCGAGGCGGTAGCCGGTGCGCGCCTGCGGGAGCAGGTAGGGCACGTTGCTCATGCTCTCCATCCCGCCCGCGACGATGATCTCCGCGTCTCCGGCGCGGATCGCCTGCGCGGCCATCATCACCGCCTTGAGCCCGGAGCCGCACACCTTGTTGATCGTGACGCAGCCGACCGAGTCGGGGATCCCCGCGCCGCGGCTGGCCTGACGCGCGGGCGCCTGGCCCTGACCGGCCGGCAGCACGCAGCCCATCAGGACCTCGTTTACATCCTTGCCCTCGATCCCGGCCCGCTGCAGCGCTGCCTTGATGGCGATGCTGCCGAGCTGGGAGGCGGTGAGCGCCGCGAGGCTGCCCTGGAACGCGCCGATCGGGGTGCGGACTGCGCTGGCGATGACGACTTCGCGAACCATGGAGACGGTCCTTTCTCGGCCAGGGCGGCCCAAAACGGCCGCCGGAAGGCTTTTACCAACTATCACGGGCTGCCCCTCAGTAAAACCGGGACGCCCCCGCGCAGGGACCTGCGATGACTCACAGGCGTCCGCGAGCCCGCTGCGAGGCCGTCTCCGGGCCTGGCTTCCGCCAAAGGTCACGTTGCGCTCACCAGGACCGAGAGCCGCGCCTCGCAAGGGTCGATGCCCCGCCGTGGCGCCCGGATCGCGCTTCACCCCTGCGACGTGGAGGACGGCCTCTGTTGCGGCCCCACGGCCATATCCCTGTTGACTTGTCCCGGCCGGATGCGATACCCACCGTCTCCCTCCGCTGGGGTAGCTCAGTCGGTTAGAGCGAGGGATTCATAACCCCTAGGTCGGCGGTTCAATTCCGCCCCTCAGCACCGAGCACGAAGGCCCGCATCTCTCCCGAGATGTGGGCCTTTTTGCTGCTCCGCGGGTGCCTGTTCGGACATGTCCCGGAGGACATGCCCCGGAGGACAGCTCAACCCTCGCCCGCGAGGAAGCGGCCCGCGCGACCCAGCACCGCCGGTCGCCACTGCAACGTGCTGTGCACCCCGCCGACGAACTCCGGCACGACCCCCGGCAACGCCGTCTCGGCGACGCTGACCAGCCCGTCGTTGTTCCCGACGATCCGCCGCGTGTAGCCGACCTCGCTGCCGTGCCGCCCACCCGCCAGTATCAGCACCTCGGCGCTCGCCGGCGGTGGTCCGAGCGCGGCGACCCGATCCGGCAGCAGCTCCCCGGCGGCCAGCCCGTACAGCCAGCGAAACGGCGCGAAGCCCTGCATGCTGGCCGCCAGCGCCGCACCCTGGTTCGGCGGCGCGAGCATGACGACCCGCTGGCGGCGCGACTGCGTCGCCGCGGTCGCCCGCGCCAGGTAGGCCCGAGCGACCAGCCCGCCCATGCTGTGCGTCAAGATCCCGAGCACTGGCACCTCCGCGCCGAGCCAGCCGGTGACGAAGCCCTCGAGCCGCTCGGCGTGTCGCACGAGGCTGTGCGCGCGCGTCTGATACCCGAACGGCCGCGCCGCAAAGCCGAGCCGCCGCAGATACCAGACGATCGGCCACAGCCCCACCTGCGAGCGCAGGGCCCCGTGGATCACCACGACGGGGATCTTGCTCAGGTCTTCGGCGACCACGGGCCGCCCTCCCATGCACGCAGACCGCCGGGCGTCGCCGCTGCCCGCGAAGCCTGCACGCGGCTGGCGATCCACAGCACCAGCAACAGACCCAGGCCCGACACCTGTGACAGGCGCAGAGGCCCGAACACCTCGGGCGCGGCGTCGTGGCGCAGCGGGTCGAGCAGCGCGCGCCCGGCCACGAACACGGCCATCGCCGCGAAGAACACCTGCCCGCTGTAGGTCCGCCGCTTGCGAACCCACCAGGCGACCACCCACATCACCAGCATCAGCGCGGCCTCGTAGGCCTGCACCGGATGCACCGGCGCCGATGCGGTCTCCGTGACCCCCGGCAGCCCCTGCAATGTGACCGCGTGAAGAATGAAGGCGGGCGATCCCGGAGGATAGGTGACAGCGAGCCCATGACCGAGCTCCCCGACCCCGACGTAACGACCGAAGTCACCGCCCGCCAGCAAGGCACCGATGCGCTCGCTGATCGCCCCGAGCGCGAAGGCCGGGGCCACGCAGTCGAGCCAGGCCAGCAACGGCACGCCATTTCGTCGCGCACCGATCACGCACACCAGCAGCGCCGCGAAGGCCCCGCCGAACACGGTCATGCCGCCCGCCGGCAAGCTGCGCAGCTCGGCGAGCCCGAGCGGCTGGCCCTGCTGCAGCAACCACACCGCCCGCGCGCACAGCAGCCCCGCGAGCGCGGCGAGCACGAACACGGTGCCGAGCCGGTCGCTCGGCAGGCGGTCCTTACGGGCCAGCAGCAGCGCCGTCACCCACGCAAAGACCAGCGCGAGGCCCATGCACAGGCCGTACGCGCCGACCACAAAATCCGTGCCCGGCACGGTGAACAGTTGCGGGTGCATCGATCCACTCAGCCGCGCGCGGGTGACATGGCCCGACGAGCCGTGAAGCCCGTGAAGCCCGTGAAGCCCGGGTCACCCGCACGGCCCGCCTCACTCCTCGGCGTAGACCGCCTCTTCCTTCTCCTGGGCCTCCTTGCACTGAATGCACAGGGGGGCCTCCGGGCGCGCCTGCAGGCGCTTGAGGGCGATCGTTTCCTCGCACTCCTCGCACACGCCGTAGGTGCCCTCGTCGATCTTACGCAGTGCCAGTTCGATCTTGTCCATCAGGAACTTCTCGCGTCCGCGGAGGCGGAAGCTAAAAGCCTGCATGTACTCGCTCGATGCTTGGTCGACCTCGTCGAAGCGGTCGTCGGGCGACAGGACCATGTCGCTCTCGAGCGTCTTTTTGGCCTGCACAATCAACGACGTACGCCGCTCTTCGAGGATCGCACGGAATTTCTTCATTTGAGCTTCGGTCAACGCCATGAGTGCCGCTCCGGTCCTGTCCTCGGCCCTCGAAGGTAACACAGCGCCGGGGTCTCCAAGGGCGCGACATACTAGCTCACCTCGCGTCCTCGGTAAACACGCCGCGGACAAAGAAGGTCAAAAGCTCGTCTGCGAGGCGCTCGGAGGGCATCAGCCACGGTGACGAAACACCGCTCCGGTCGCTCCCCCCAGGCCCGTCCCCCTCGGCACCACCCCCGGCGACGCTTCGCTGCGTAGGAGCCGCGGTGCTCCGGGCCCCCTCACCGGTTCCTTTAATGGCTCCGTCGCGATTGGTTTTGTCGCGCCTTGCTTCGTCGGGCCTTGCTTCGTCGGGCCTTGCTTCGTCGTGTTTTGCGCCGACGACGGCACCGCCATCGACATCCACGGCGCCGGGCGCATGGACTGCATTCGCGGCCTGGCGCGCGTCCAGCATGCGTCCCAGCACCTCTTTGAGGCCTGCCAACGCAGCGACGGCGATGATGTGCACGTCACAGTCGCGCGCGAAGCCGAGGGCGTGCCCGACCGTCACCGCCTGACCGATCAGCTCAACCACCTGGCGATAGAAGAGATCCAGCTGCGCCCGCGCCTCGGCGTCCCCCGAGTCGCCTCGCAACATGATCGTCGCCAGATCTCCGTGCTCGAGCACGGTGTTCATGACCCGGCGAAAGTTGGCCCGCATCTGGGCGAGCGGCTCGCCGGCTTCGGGGTCGAGGGAGATCTTTTGTACGCTGCCCCGGATCAGCCCGAGAAAGGTCGCCGTCAGCTCGGCAAATATCTCACGCTTGCTCGTAAAGTAGAGATAGAAGGTCCCGCGCGCGATCTGGGCCGCGTCGATGATGTCGTTCACCGACGCCGCGTGATAACCCTTGTCCCGGAAGACCCGCGTGGCGGCCACGAGGATGGTGCTGCGCCGCTGTTCACGACGCACCTGCGCGCGTACCGCCCGGCCATCGGACTCCTCACCGACACCCCCGGCGCTCGCCGCACCTATCGCAGCAGCGCGCGGCTCCGCGCCACTCGCCGGCAAACCGGACGACCCCGGCTCCCCGGAGTCGGTGTCCACGGCCCCCTCGGCGGCGACAACGGCGTCACGGTGGCGGTTGACAGCCAATCCATGCACAGCCTACCCTAAAAACCGCGATTACGACTAGCGGAGACCACACCAGAATGGCCAGCTCGGACAAGCGCAAGCAGTCGCTCTATTTCCCGGAACAAATGCTCAAGGAGATCCAGGAGGAGGCTGCGCGACAAGACCGCTCGCTGTCATGGATCGTCCAAAAGGCGTGGAAGATCGCCCGCAAGGACATCATGAAGTACCCCAGCGTCAACGACTTGGCGGACGACGGTGCGGACGATGAGCGCGGTAAAAATGAGTGAGAACCCGGGGCGTACCACCTTTGATCGCCCCCGGCCGCTCCCGATAGCCGCATCCCCATGACTCCCGC
>JAYUXQ010000291.1:0-1970 GCA_043752905.1 Nannocystis sp.
CGGAGGCCCGCTATCATGGCGGGAGTTTATGCTTCACCTGCATCGCACCCTTGTCGCCGCGCCCCTCTTTTTCTCGCTCGCCTGCACCGTGAGTGTCAACGGCAGCGCGTCCGACGTCACTGCTGGCGAGACCACGACCTCCACCTCGGAGCCGGCGACGACCAACCCGTCGACCGACCCGACGACCAACCCGACGACCACGCCCGACACGTCGACGTCGGGCACCACTGGCGACCCGGACCCGACCACCGGTGCCACGACGACCACCACCGCCAGCGCGACCACCAGCAGCGGCTCGACCGGCGGCGACACCGATCCGGGCGCCGCGTGCGTGGCCTCGGCCGACTGTGCCGACGGTGAGGCCTGCTTCGCGCCCTACGCCGGCGAGACGCCGGTGCCCGAGGACTTCACGTGTCACGCGGAGTGTGTCTCCGACATGGGCGACGGCAACTCGGAGGACGTGTGGTGCGGCGACACTGGCTCGTGTTGCACCGATGGTTCGGAGTGCAATGACATGGGTTACTGCGTGGCGGGGGGTGGCTCGACTGGGCCTGACACCGACACCGGCTCGACCGGCGACACCGACAGCACCGCGGGCAGCAGCGGCACTGGCGGCACGACCGGCGACACCGACACCGGCGGCGGCGTGCTCCCGCTGATCATCCTCTCTGGCCTCGAGGTGTTCGGCGACTGCATGCCGATGATCCCGGAGGACCCGATCTCGGCCAAGTGGATCGCCACCTTCGACAACAAGCTCGGCATGGCCGACTACACCGCGACCGTCACCTCCGCGACCCTGACCTACAGCCCCGGCAACATGGAGTTCGTCCAGGACATCACCGTCGCGCCGCTCAACAGCGGCATCGTCGGGGCCGGCAAGACCGTCATGAAGGCGCAGTCGAAGACCAAGGCGCTCATGAACCTGCCGATGGACTGCAGCCAGTGCGGCAAGCCGGTCGACCTCGACATCGTGTTCACCGTCGACGGCCAGGACGTCCCGGTGACGACCAGCACCGTCATGACCTGCGGCCTGTGACGCCCCCCGCGGCGCGCCCCGCTCACGCACGAACGCCGCCCGGTTAAGGGGGCGGCGTTCGTCAATTCGGTGGGTCTCGAGAAGCGAGATCAGGTGGGGGCTAAAATGCGGGGCTAAAATGCGGGTGGCGGGGTTCGAACCTGCGGCCTTTGGCTTCGGAGGCCAACGCTCTATCCAGCTGAGCTACACCCGCGTGGGGCGAAGGGTGTACCTCAGGGCGGCCGTGCTTGGCAAGCGCAGCGGCGCGCCAGCCGACGGTGCCGGGGCCGCGGGGTCTCGCGGGGACATCGCCCGGACATTGCGCGCCGGAAGCCGGTGTTATACTCGCCGCGATGCGCTGTTTGCCCGCCCTCATCATCACGGCCCTGCTGGTCCAGATCCCGGCGGCAATCGCCCTGGCCCTCGACCTCGACCGGCTCCGGGAGATCCTCAAGCGGATCGTCGACTTTATCACCCTCGGCGGCGTGGCCCTCGCGCTGCTCGCCGGGCTCGTGTTCCTGGTGACCTGGGTGCTCTCGCACCTGCGTCGCCCGAGCGACCGGTCGCACCGCTATCTGTCCGCCACCGCGGTGACGAGCGCGTGGCTGCCCGTGCTGCTGACCACCGTCGCCGCGGCCGGCATCTTCGTCCCTGCGCTCGCGCCCTTCGTGCTCCGCGCCTTCGCGCTGGCCGTCGCCCTCGCCGCGCTCGCGTGGTGCGTCTCGGTCGCCTCGCTGATCGCCGGCGGCACGCGCCGCGATCTCCGTCGCACCCGCAAGGCGCTGATCCTCGCCGGTACCCCCTGGTACTGCCTCGTCGTCTACCTCGCGACGTACCTGTGAAGTGCCCCCGGGGCTGATCGCTCAGGGTCGCCGCTGCGCGACCGCCGGGGCATCATGTTGTCCGCCGGTGATCCGCGCGGCGAGCTTCTTTGCCGGTGGGTAGTCCGGGCGCA
>JAYUXQ010000292.1:0-1968 GCA_043752905.1 Nannocystis sp.
CGAGCCGATCGACAAACCAGCGAGCCAGCCGGCGAGCGACTCGAAGCTCGCCGTGCTCCCGATCGGACTGACCGGCAGCCAGGACGAGACCGCCGGCCCGCACCTGTCCGAATACCTGAAACGCGGCCTCGCCCGCGGCGCCTTCGCCGTCGTCGACCCCGCCGAGGTCGAGCGCCTCGCGCCCGACGGTTGCAGCGAGGTCAAGTGCCTCGGCGCCCTGCGCAAGCAGGCCGGCGCGACCTTCGTGCTGCGCAGCGTCGTCACCATCGACGACCGCGATTACCTCGTCCGCCTCGAGCTGCTCGCCACAAAGGACGGCGCCGTGCTGGCCTCGAGCGAGGAGCGCTGCGACCTGTGCGGTCTGGCCGAGGTCGGCGCGCTGGTCGAGGCCCAGGGCGCCCTGCTGCGCCGCAAGCTGGGGGACCTGATCCAGGGCCCTCCCCGCCTCGCCGTCGTCACGCGTCCGGCCGGCGCCCTCGTGCTCGTCGACAACGAGCTGATCGGCACGACCCCGTTCGAGCAGAACCTGCTCGACGGCGAGCACGTCGTCCGCGTCATGCTCGACGGTTACGTCGACGACGAACGCAAGGTCGAGCTCGTGCCCGGCGTGCGCGAGACCCTCGAGGTCGACCTGCGCCGCGAGCCGAAGATCGCTCGCCACCGCGCCGCTGGCTGGGCGACGCTGTTCACCGGCATCCCGGTCGCGGCCGCCGGCCTCGGTCTGCTGGCGCTCGATGACCGGCAGGTCCGCGGTCGCTGCGACGGCATCGACCGCGACATGTTCGGCAACTGCCGCTTCGTGTTCGACACCAACTGGGGCGGCGCCGTCGCCCTCGCCGCCGGCGCCGCGCTGATCACCGCGGGCGCGTTGCTCCTGCTGCGCACGCGCAACCGCCCGCGGTCCCGCCGCCCCCGCGCCTTCCTCGGGCCCACCGGCGTGACGATCGTCGGCCGCTTCTGACACCGCCCTCGCGCGGCGCGATCTCGACGATTCCACCCGCAGACGCGTGGTGGCACACTCGCAACACCTTCGAGGGCTCCCCGATGCTCGCACGCCTGACCGTCACGCTCCTCCTCTCGCTCACCGCGTGCGCCTCGCACGAGGGACCGACCCCGACCCCGACCCCGACCCCGACACCCGAGCCCGAGCGCGCCGAGGTCCAGGTCGCGATCGCATCGGTGCAGCTCGCCCAGGATTGCCCTGACCCGGCCAGCGACGCGACCGCGACATCCTCGAGCGTCGGCCAGGCCTACGCGCCGCCTCCCCCCGCCAGGCCCGCGGACGAGCCCGCCGCCCACGAGCTCCAGGAGGCCCCCGCCGTCCGGGCCACCCAGAGCAAGATGGCCCCCGGCGCGGCGGTCCCGGGCGGCGGCGGCTGGAGCCCCCCCTGCACGCAATCCACCATGCAGCTCTCGCTCGCCAACACCGGCGCTCGCGCCGGCAAGCTCGAGATCAAGGCGGTGCGTCTGCTCGACGCCGAGACCAAGCGCGCGCTCGGCCCGATCGCCAGCCGCAAGCCGAGCGAATGGAACACCGAGGGCACGTACCGCCCGTGGAACGAGCAGGTCGCGGCGCGCTCGAACACCAAGGTCGCCTATCGCCTCGCCGAGCCCGACTGGGGCGTCGTGCAACAGCAGCTCGGCGGCACCGTCGACACCTTCTCCCGCCCCTTCCTGATCGAGGTCGAGGTCGCCGTCGACGGCCACACCCAGACCCTCCGCTCGTCCGAGTTCGTGCGCGAGCAAATTCATATGGTCGCGACCTGAGCATGCGCTCGCCTCCGATCGCCACCATCGCCACCATCGCCCTGGCGCTCGCCTGCGAGGCTGCCCCTGCGCAGGTCGTCCCGCTGGCCCCCCCGTCGTCCCCCGCATCCGCACCCGCGCCGTGGAGCGACGCCTGGCTGCTCGCCCAGGCGCCTCGCTACCTCGATGACCCCGCCGCCCGCCGCCGCGCCCTCGAGCGCT
>JAYUXQ010000293.1:0-5040 GCA_043752905.1 Nannocystis sp.
GTGAACGCGGCGGATAGTATTGTGACACTGCGAGGGCTCCGCGGGAGATTGTAGCGGGGTCGAGGAGCGCCGGGAACGGTCTGGCGAAGGCGGGGCGAAGTGGGTTATGCAAAGATCGCCATGGTACGTCTCAGGTTGTCATTCGCGGGTGTGCTGGCGCTGGGTGTGACGGGCGGCTGCTCCGGGGGCACGCAGGACACGGCCGGGACCGGGACGGACACGGCGGACACGACCGGCGGCGCGGAGCTGCCGGAGGGTTGCGACGCGCTGGTCGAGCCGGGCGACGACGACCCGACGACGCTGCAGGGCGCGCTGCTGGACGCGCCGGACGGCAGCACGGTGTGCATGGCGGCGGGGACGTACCGCCTCAACACCGAGATCTCGATCTCGGGCGAGGGCGTGACGCTGCGCGGGGCCTCGCGCGCCACGACGATTTTGGACTTCTCGACCCTGGACCTCGGCGCCAACGGCGTGAAGATCACGGGTGACAACGTCACGATCACGGCCTTGACGGTGCAGGAGACCCCGGGGGACGGCATCCGGGCGGAGGACGTCACGAACATCACCTACGACGACGTCGCGGTGTTGTGGGCCGCGCCGGCCTCGGTCGAGAACGGGGCCTACGGGTTCTATCCGGTCGGCTGCACGGGCGTCACGATCCGCAAGTCGCTGGTGGTCGGGGCGCGCGACGCTGGCGTCTACGTCGGCCAGTCGACCAACATCCTCGTCGAGGACAACGAGGCCCACGGCAACGTCGCCGGCATCGAGATCGAGAACTCGACCGGCGCGACGGTGCGGCGCAACCACGCCCACGACAACACCGCGGGCATCCTGATCTTCAACTTGCCCGGGCTGCCGGTCAAGGACGGCAAGCAGACGCTGGCCCATGACAACATGGTCGAGAACAACAACCTCGACAACTTCGCCAAGGAGGGCACGATCGTCGCCGAGGTGCCGCCGGGCCTGGGCTTCATGATCCTCGCCTCGGACAGCAACGAGATCCGCGACAACACGATCACGGGCCACCGCAGCACCGGCGTCATCATCGCCGAGTACTCGGACGTGCTGTTCGAGGCCTTCGACGACCCGGCGTTCGACCTGTACGCGCAGAGCAACTTCGTGCACCACAACATGTTTTCGAACAACGGCACCGACCCGGCCGACCTGATCCTGACGGTCAGCAAGAACATGAAGCCGGCGCCCGACATGATGCTCGACGGCTGCGTCGACGCCTCGCGCGACAACGCCGACAACGGCCTGACGAACTGCTTCTTCGAGAACGGCAGCGCCACCTACCTCAACTTCGACCTGTGCGGCGGCTTCGCCATGCAGAACACCGACCTCGCGCCGGTGACGTGTGAGCACGCACCCTTGATGTCGCCGATGTAGTGGTAGGGTAGCGACGGGAGAACCACGGATGATGAAGCTGAAGCGAATGGCGCTGGCGCTGGTCATGCTGACGGTGCCGGGTTGTGACGAGGGTGACCCGTGCGATGGGGCGACGCGCTGTCAGGTCGCGGGTGCGCTGCCGCTGAAGACGCTGAGCGAGTACGACTTTTTCGTCGGGCCGATGGTCGAGCTACAGCCGAAGACCGGGGTGGTGCCGTACACGGTGGCGGCGCCGCTGTGGTCGGACCAGGCCGGCAAGGACCGCTTCATCGTGTTGCCCGCGGGCGGTAGGATCGAGATGCGCAGCGACGACGGCGAGTGGGGCTTCCCCGAGGGCGCGATCCTCGTCAAGAACTTCTTCTTCGACCACGACCGCCGCGACGCGAGGGCAGGCGCGAAGATCATCGAGACGCGGCTGCTGCTGCGCGAGGCCGGCGACTGGCGCGCGTTCACCTACGTGTGGAACGACGAGCAGACCGAGGCGACGCTGGTGCGCACCGGCAAGCGCATCGACATCGAGTTCACCGATGTCGACGGGTCCGCGAAGACCGAGGAGTACATCGTCCCCAACGACGACCAGTGCAGCAGCTGCCACGAGCGCGACGACGTCGAGCACGCGCTCGGGCTGATCACGCCGCAGATGAACCGCATGGTCGAGCGGGACGGGGCGCAGGTGGCTCAGCTGACGTGGCTGGCCGGGCAGGGCATGTTCACGGCGCCGCCGCCGGACCTCGCGACGCTGCCGGGCTTTATCGACCCGTACGGCAGCGAGGGCACGCTCGACCAGCGCGCGCGGGGTTATCTGCATGGCAACTGCGCGCACTGCCATCAGGCAGGTGGCGGCGCGGGTAAGAGCGGGCTGGTGTTCCTGGCGAGCGAGCCGGACCTCGCCAAGGTGGGCGTGTGCAAGGTGCCGGCGGCCGCGGGTGCGGGCACGGGCGGGCATGCACACGACATCGTCCCGGGCAGGCCCGACGACAGCATCGTCGTTTATCGCATGAACTCGCTCGACCCGGAGATCAAGATGCCCGAGCTGCCGAATCGGGTGATCGATCAACGGGGGCTGGAGCTGATCCGCAGCTGGATCGCGGCGATGCCGGTCGACGTGGCGTGCCAGTAGCTCACTGGTTGGGTCGCAGCGGGTCGCAGCGCAGGCACGGGTCCATGACGGGTGACGGGGTCTCGACCGGGTGCGGCGGGCGCTCGCGTGGGACCTCGATCTGGGCGGCGCGCCAGCGGCCGCGGCGGCGCTGGTGGAGCTGCGCGGCGTAGGTCTCGGGGCCGACGATGAGCTCGGCGAAGCCGGCGCGGTTGCTGAACAGGTCGGGCATTAGCGACTGACTCTGATAATAAAGCCAGCTGCGTCGGCCGCCGGAGGCGCTGCCGTCGGGGTGGGCGGTCGCGCCGGACACGACCTGGAACATTGGGTGAGGCAGCCAGAAGCGGCTCGAGCGCTTGACCGCGTCGAAGATGTCGGCGCTGGCCGAGATGTTGCGGTCGCGGCCCGAGAGCGCCCCCGCGAACACGCCATGGGAGATCGCGCGGCGCAGTGGTTCCGGGTGGAGGCCGTAGGCGGAGTCGGGGAACAGGCCACCCTGACCGTGCGGGCCGGCGGTCTCGACCGGGTGATGCGTGACCAGCAGACGCGGCACGGTCGACGGCGTCGCCTCGAGCGCGGCCAGCAACGCCTGCTGCTGGACCAGGCTGGCGTCGGCGGCGGTCAAGAGCGGACCACCGCGCGCGGCCGGGCCGAGCCAGGCGGCGGTGTCGAGCAGCACGAGGTCGACGAGCGCGCCGTCGGTCGCGGGCTCGACGGTGCACAGGTGCTCGCTGCACTTCGAGACCGCGGTGCTGGTGCCGTCGCGGGCGACGCGGACCACGTAGTTGGCGGCCGGCATGCGCCATGGGCGGGGGCCGGTGTCGGGTTGTACGTGCACGGAGGGCGCGCCGCAGCGCCACTCGTGCACGCCGAGCACGGCGTAGCTGCCCGAGCCCGCTGCCTGGTGTTCACGCGCGAGGTCGGCGAAGTCGCGGACGCCAGGGCGGGCGAGGGAGGTGGTGAGATCGCAGGTGTCGCCGAGGGCGTCGCCGAGCCAGAGCAGGATGACGGGGACGCCGGCGGCGCGGCGGGCCGCGAGCGTGCGGCGGACCTCGGCGGCGACCTGCCCGGCAGTGCGCCCGGGATGACCGACCTCGCCGAGCAGCAGCAGGCTGACCGCGGGCGCGGTGGGTGCGAGCGCGGGCGTGTCCCAGCCGCGCCCGCGCTGCGTCGCGCAGCCGGCCGCCAACATGGCCGCAAGGACAGGTCCGAGGCGACTGGCGATAAAGCCGTGCTTGACGAGGGTCTCGGTGGCTCCACGGCTGATGTCGTGGAGGCGCTCGAGGCCCTCGATCGGTCGCCAGGCGACGGGAGTGCGTCGGGTGGAGCGCATGGGCGGTCGCGCGAGCCTACCACGCCGGCCCGTGAGATCGGCCGCGCTGCGCGCCTGCCCGCGGTCGGGAGGCCGCGGCATTCGGGAGATCGGGCGCCCGACGAGGCGGCGAAGGCGTGGCTCGGGGAAGGGTCGCCGGACCGCGAATTCCCGGTTGCGGCGAGCTTTCGCACGGTTTCCGGGCGCCTGGGCGCTTGCCTCCGCGGAGGCGCTCGGGCAATGCTCTGCGAACGATGTCTCATCTGCTGCTGTCGATGACCGTCAACGGCGAGCCCGTGCAGGTCGCAGCGCCGGCGCACCATACCTTGCTGGAGGTGCTGCGCTACAAGCTCGACCTGATCGGCACCAAGCAGGGCTGCGACAAGGGTGACTGCGGGGCGTGCACGGTGCAGGTCGACGGCGTGCCGCAGCTCAGCTGTCTCACGCTGGCGATCCACGCCGAGGGCCGGTCGGTGACGACGGTCGAGGGGCTCGGCATGCAGGCGGGCGGCTGTCACCCGTTGCAGGACGCCTTCGACCGCTGGGACGCGGCGCAGTGCGGGTTCTGTACGCCGGGGATCTTGATGAGCGCGGAGGCCCTGCTGCGCCGCACCGCGGGTCGCCCGCTGACGAGGCGAGCGGTGTGCGAGGCGTTGGCGGGCAACCTGTGCCGATGCACGGGTTACACCAAGATCATCGACGCCGTGCTCGACGTCGGTCAACAGCAGACGGAGGTGTCGCGTGCCGAGTGAAGACCGCGAGCGCGACTGGCAGCTCGGCAGATCGCACCGCAAGGTCGACGCGATGGAGCGGATGCGGGGCGTCACCCGCTACACCGACGACCTCAAGCTGCCGGGGATGTTACATGCCAAGATCTTGCGCAGCCCGCACGCGCACGCGAGGATCAAGTCGATCGACCTCGCCCCGGCGCTGGCGATCCCCGGCGTGTTCGCGGCGGTGACCGGCCAGGACTTCAAGATCCCGTACGGCATCATCCCGTGGACGCAGGACGAGAACGCGTTGGCGGTCGACAAGGTGTGTCACGTCGGCGACGGCGTGGTCGCGATCGCGGCGATCGACGAGGACACGGCGAACGCGGCCTGCAAGGCGGTGCGCATCGAGTACGAGGTGCTGCGCGCCTACTTCGACCCCGAGGAGGCGCTCAAGGTCCGCGACCGCGATGGCACGATCAACCCCTACGCGCGCAAGGGCAACCTCTCGAAGCACGTGCTGCTCGAGT
>JAYUXQ010000294.1:0-1966 GCA_043752905.1 Nannocystis sp.
TATGGCTTCGGACGCATCTTTCCCGAGGGGCGCGGCGAGACGAAGGACCTCCGGGCCCAGTGGGCGCTCGAGGAGACCGGGCTGCCGTATCGAGTCCACGCGCTCGACCACACCGGCGGCGAGCTCGACGGCGACGCCTTTGGCCGGATCAGCCCCTTCCATCAGGCGCCGGTGATCGACGACGACGGCTTTATCGTGGCCGAGTCGGCCGCGGTGGTGCTCTACCTGGCCGAGAAGGCCGGCAAGCTGATCCCGGGCGACGTCCAGGGTCGTACCCGTGTCGTCCAGTGGTGCTTCGCTGCGGTCACCACCGTCGAGCCGACCCTGGTGTGCCTCGATCTCATCGATATATTCGACCGCGACAGGGCCGCCCACAAGGTCAAGACGGGGGTGCGCAAGATCGCCGGCCGCTGGCTCGGGGACGTCGAGCGCCGCCTCGAAGACCGCGCGTGGATCGCCTGCGCCGATTTCACGGTGGCCGACATCATGATGGCCTGCGTCCTGCGCGGCGTTCGCAAGACCGACCTGATGGATGCGTATCCGCGGATCAAGGCCTACTACGAGCGCTGTCAGGCCCGCCCGGCCTGGCAGCGCACGCTCGGCCTGTACGCCGAGCGAGTCGGCGTGAGCGTCGACGACATCCGCTAGGAGCCCGAGGGCGTCGTCCGTCGGCCCCGGTCCATGAAGCCGCGCCCCGCGGGACTTCGAGCGCGCCACGAGGCGCGGCGTCGTAGGGGCCCAGGCGCTCGGTGCCCCGGCCTCGAGCAGCCCGGGAAGCGAGCGTCAGAATTCGATGGCGAGGCCGACGAGCCAGGTCGAGTCGCCGAGGCTGATGTTGTTCTTGCGGCCGAAGTTGTTGACGCGCGAGAACTGCCACTCGGCGAACACGTAGGTGTGGTTGATGCCGGTGATGCGGTCGAGGTTGCGGGCCTCGCCGCGCTCGAGCCAGTCGAGGCGGAGCATGCCGCCGATATTGCTCTGGAAGCCCCAGGCGCCGCCGCGGGCCTTGTCGATGACCTTGCCGTTGTCATCCTTGATCGTCGAGATGTCGCCGCTGCCGTTCTTGGACCACCAGAACGTGTAGTTGAGGCCGAACTTGCCGTAGGGGACGATCGGGATGCGGAAGCGGTCGGCGAGCAGCTCGAAGCGGTAGACGGCCTGGAGGGCGAGGGGCATCACGGCGAAGCGCGTGCTGTCGGCGGCGCTGCGCACGGAGCCGGTCGCGGGAGGGTCGGCGAGCAGGGCCTGGGCCTTGTCGCGGAACATGCTCCACTGGAAGCCGATGCCGATCGGGCCGGCGAGGCGGACGATCTGGTACTCGAAGGCGATCGCGCCGTAGATGCCCTTTTTCGGCTCACTGGTGGCCTCGTCGCGCTCGTCGGTCTCGCCGTAGACCTTGGCGTAGGGGCCGAGGCCGGGGCCGCCGTAGTTGCGGTCGATCTCCGGGAGGTAGGGGCCGAGCTTGACCTCGAGGGCGAAGTGCTGGGGGCTGTCGTAGCGCTTCGGCTTTTGCCGGGTCTTGAGGGTGTCGGTGAGCTCGGCGTTGCCCTGACCGGCGACGGCGGCCTCGCTCGGCACCGGCTGCTTGATCTCGTAGGTGGGCGGCGAGATCGGGCGCCAGACCTCCCCCTCGCGCTTCTCACCGCGACGTGAGCCGGGCGGGGCGGTGGTCGGGATCGGGCCGTCGGCGTAACCCTGGCGCTCGCGGACCGCGGGGGCCTCCTTGATCGGCGTGATCGGCGTGGTCGGCGTGGTCGGCGTGGTCGGCGTGGTGCCAGGCGGTGGCGTGTCGGCGGGCGGCGTGGCCGGATCGGCGGGCGCGGTGGGGCTGGCCTCGGGGACAGGCGCGGCCGCGGGGCTGTCCGTGGGGGCAGCGGGCGCGGGGGCGACGAGGAGGAGGAGGGAGAGCGGGGCGACGCTGGAGATCACGCGCGCTTCCTTCTGCTGCGACGGATCAGGCCGCGAA
>JAYUXQ010000295.1:0-1966 GCA_043752905.1 Nannocystis sp.
AACTTCGGCCACGAGCTCCTGCGCCGCTGGCTCGTCGCGCATCACTTCGCGTTGATCGACGAGCGCCTGACCTTCGACCGCGGCCGCTTCTATACCATCCTCGCGGCCGAGCCCGCCGAGCCGACCACGAGCCCGGACTGGCCGGACTGGGATGATGCCGGGTGGGCGATCGGCCCCTTCGTGCTCCGGCGCGGCGGGCTCCTGTTGATCGATCACCTGACCAGCGAGCTCCGGCTGCGCGAGGCCGAGGCCGCCGGGCTCGCGCAGGCCAGCGCCCTCGACCCCGCCCGCGTCGCCGCGGCGACCGCCCGCGTCGCGCTGCTCGCCGGGGCACTGGCCAAGGCGACCGCGCTGGCGCATCCTGGGGCCGCATGACGGACAAGGCGAGCGAAGCGGCCCCGCCGGCCCCAGCGACGGCGCCGACGGTCGACGGAGACATGCCACAGCTCGACTCGGTGCGGGTCGACAAGTGGTTGTGGGCGGCCCGCTGCTTCAAGACGCGGGGCCTCGCCAGCGAGGCGTGCGGGGCGGGTCACGTCAAGCTCGACGGCACCTCGGTGAAGTCGGCCAGGCTCGTGCGCCGCGGCGACGAGCTGACGGTGCGCCTCGGCGACGAGCTGCGGATCTTCGCGATCACGGGCCTCAGCGATCGCCGCGGTCCGGCACCGGTGGCCCGCACGTTATACGAGGACAAGTCCCCGCCCAAGCCCGAGGCGGCGGACGTCCCCGGGATGCTGGTCCGCGACCGCGGCCTCGGACGTCCCACCAAGCGCGAGCTGCGGGACATCCGCCGCGTGCGAGGGTACTGACACCCGACCCTGCCGGCCGCCCGGGCCCCGTGCGCGGGCCGGGCCGCCGACGTTGACAAGTTTGTTGGCCAGCGCCGTGAGCCGGGGTGATACCCTCGCGTTCGGGTGCGCCGATGCACCCTCTAACTCGCTGCTGTTGCCTAAAGGAGACTTGAACATGCGTGTCCGTCACGACCCCCCTCGCGGCCACAATTCGGCCGTCGCAGGCCTGCTCGCGCTGCTGATCCTGCCGATGGTGCCGATCGCATGCGGGGGCGACGACGATGCCGGTGGCAGCGGCGAGACGCCGACCACCAAGCCGACGCCCGACCCCTCGACCACGACCGACATGCCGACCACCGGCGGCGACAGCGAGACCCTCGTGCCGACCACCGGCGCGCCGGACCTGACGACCACCACGCAGGAGCCGGACACGACCACTGGCGAGCAGCCCGACCCGCTGACGGTCGACTGCGGCACGCCGCCCGCAGGCGCCAAGGCGGCGCAGTACTCCCACCAGCCGAGCGCGATGGGCGGCACGCCGGCCTACACGTGGAGCGCCGCCGGCCTCCCGGACGGCCTCACGATCGACGTCGGCAGCGGCAAGATCAGCGGGCAGCCGCAGACGCCGGGTGACTACGCCTTCGAGCTGACGGTGATGGACAGCGGCGGCATGTCGGCGATGACGACCTGCCCGGGCGTCAACATCGGCGATCAGTTCGGCGTCGACTTCGGGGCGATGCTGGGCCCCTGCATCAGCGAGGACGAGACCCTGCTCGACTACATCATCGGCGGCGACGACTCGCCGATCGAGTGCATCGCCCCCAAGGGCATCGGTGACGGCACCTTGCCGGCCGGTGTCACGGTCGACAAGGCCAAGTGCACGCAGCAGGGCACGATCACCGAGACCCGCTACGGCACCTACGCGTGGATCGTGCGCGCCCGGCAGTCCGGCGTCGACGTGTTCGTCCCATACTGCGCGACGCAGGACGTCCAGGCGCCGAACGCCTACACGATCGTCGGCAACCATAGTGGCGGCGTCGACAACGAGCTCGAGCCCCTCGTCCTCCAGTACAAGGCGAACCAGCCGCTGCTGTTCGACGGCGACGCCGACCCGGCCTTCGTGGTCGACAAGGGCGCGTGCGGGGCCTCGTGCTTCTTCGGCTTCCTGTATCAGG
>JAYUXQ010000296.1:0-5034 GCA_043752905.1 Nannocystis sp.
ACGTGGGCGAGGCCGTCGAAGAAGTGGCTCGCGGACGCGAACTGCGGCGGGATCACCACGCGCCCGGTCGGGTCGATGTAGCCCCAGCCCTCGGCGACCTTGACGGCGGCGAGGCCCTCCGAGAAGCCGAGCGTCAGCAAGAACGCCGCGGGGATCACCAGCTCGCCGGTCGGGCGGACAAAGCCCATCTTGTCCTCGATGCGCACCGGCAGGAGGCCGCTGCTAAACGGCATCGTGAAGCGCTGCGACGACACCGGCAGCAGCTCGCCTTTGCGGTCGATCAGCGCGAAGGCCCCGGCCTCGCCGTGCGGGTTGACGTAGGGGAAGTCGATCTGGCGCAGCATCGCGGCGACGACCTGCTCCGGCGGGCCGTCGTTGGGCAGGCCGAGCTGCACGCGCATGACGATCACGTCGAGCAGCTTGATCATCTCCTTCATACCGGTCGGTGCCACGCCGAGCAGCGAGCCCGACTCGTGGTTGACGCGCAGGGTGCAGCGCGAGCGCTTGGTCGGGACCTCGAGCACCTCGATCTCGTGCTGGTAGTCGGCCATCGCGTCGCCGTGGACCCCGGTGACGCTCTTGAAGCTGTACTGCTCGAGCCGCGCGATGATCTCCGCGAACAGCCCGGCAGGCAGCGTGCTGGTCGCCTCGCGACCCTGGCAGGTCCAGCGCGCGCGGCCGTCGGCGTCGAGGGTCAGGGTGTCGACGTCGCTCGAGGTGCGCGGGTTGACCCGGTAAACGATCTGCGTCGCGCGGCTCAGGGTCCCGGTCATGACAACTCCGGCTTGGGGGGCCGCGAGACTATACTGCCGCGGCCGCGCTCATCGCACGATTCGTGGCTGTGAGTCTGCTGCCGTGCCCGTGGCGGCCGCGGGCCCGCGCGCCGCCGCGCCCGACGATCGTCCGCGGTTCAGGTGTCCGCCTCGCCGCCATCGTTGCCGTCGCTGCCGTCGTTGCCGTCGTTGCCGTCGCTGCCCTCGTTGCCCTCGTCGCGGTCGAGCACCTGGCGGATCTGGCGGGCCCAGCCTTCCAGGTCGGTGATCGTCGCGTGCAGCTCGGCTGGCGTTTGGGCCAGCTTGGCCAGTTGCACGCGCAGCTGCTCCTTGCCGAGGCGCAGGCGGCCGCGCACCGTGCCCTCGGGGATCGACAGCAGCTCGGCTATTTCGCGCCCGGACAGCTCCTCGAAGATGTTGAGCTCGAGCGCGATCTGATAATCCAGTGGGATCTCGCGCAGCGCCAGCACCAGCAGCTGCGCCTCGCGGCGGCGCATGATGATCGAGCTCATCGACGACGGCGCCAGGTCCCTGGCGCACACCACCCCGAAGTCGACCGCCTCGCCCTGCCGCTTGCGCTTCTGGCGGATGTAATTACGCAGCACATTGAGCGCGATGGCGAAGGCGTAGCGGCGAAAGCTCGTGTCGCCGCGAAAGCCGTCGCGCGCGCGCGTGCAGCCGAGGAAGGTCTCGCTCACCAGCTCGGCGGCGTCGTCGGCGCTGGACACCTTGTTGCGGAAGAACCGGCTCACCGCTCCGAAGTGCCGCTGCACGAGCTTCCCACCGGCCGCGCGATCACCCGTGCGCCACGCCGTCAACAGCGTCCAGTCGTCGTCGCCGCCGTCCATCACGCACAGCATAACGCCCACGGACCCGCCCACGAAGCCATGTCGGCATTTGGCTCTGATTCCTCGGTGATTTCTATGACTGAAATTTCACATCGAGTGCGGGTTGTTGGAAATGCAAGCGGGGTCCCGGTCGGCGCGGTGAACTTGCTATGGTGCCCGCGCGGCGATGGGACCGGTGCGCAGGGAGGGGCAGCAGGGCGACACCGGCGGTGTCGAGGCGCGTCGCATGTACGCGAAGGTCACCGAGCGGCTGTTCGGTGAGCCGAGCGCGCCGGTTCGCATCGGCCGCTACCGGGTGGTCGAGCGCCTCGGCTCCGGCGCGATGGGCGTCGTCTACGGTGCGGTCGACGAGCGCCTCGGTCGCAAGCTGGCGATCAAGCTGTTGCACGATTCGTTCAACGGCGACCCGACCGGCCGTGCCCGGCTGCTGCGCGAGGCCCAGGCGATGGCCCGCCTGCGCCACGAGAACGTGGTCCTCGTGTACGACGTCGGCACCCACGGCGACGGCGACGAGCAGGTCTTCATCGCCATGGAGCTGGTCGAGGGCCGCACGCTCGAGCTATGGCGCCGCGAGGCCCCGCGGTCCCCCGACGAGATCCTCGCCTGCTATTACCAGGCCGGCAAGGCCCTCGCCGCGGCCCACCGCGCCGGCGTCCTGCACCGCGACTTCAAGCCCGAGAACGTGCTCGTCGACGCCGCCGGCCGCGTCCGTGTCCTCGACTTCGGCCTCGCCCGCGCCCTCGCCGGACCCGCCGAGGGTGACCCCGCCGACTCGCTCTCCGAGCCCCTCACCCGCACCGGCAGCATCCTCGGCACCCCCGCCTACATGGCCCCGGAGCAGCTGCGCGGCGAGACCACCGACGCCCGCGCCGACCAGTTCAGCTTCTGTGTCGCCTTCTACGAGGCCCTGTACGACGACCGCCCGTTTGGCACCGTCCCGCGCTTCGCCGCCGTCGAGGTCACACATGTCCCCAAGGACAGCCGCGTGCCCGCCCACCTGCGCCGCGCCCTGCTGCGCGGCCTCGCCGACGCCCCGGCCGACCGCCACGCCGACATGGACGCGCTGCTCGCCGCGCTGCGCCCCACCGTCGCCTCGCGGCGGGCCCTCTTCGCCGGCCTGCTGGTGTTCGGCGGGGCCGGCCTCGGCGCCTGGGCGGCCGTCTCGCTGGGCGGCAACCCCGGCCTCGACTTCGCGGCGCTGCGCGGCGGCATCGAGCAGGACCTGTGGGTGCACGAGGCCCACACGCGGCTAGAGGCCGCCTCGCAGGGGTCGCTGCAGGCTCGCGACAGCCGCCGCGCCGCCCGCTTCCACCCGCTGCTCGCCCACGACCCGACCGCCGCCGCCCTGCTGCTGCGAGAGCTCGCGCCCGGCGTCGAGGGCCTCGCCGCGATGCGCCGCCAGGTGCTGACCCGCCCGCTGACCCGCTTCATGGTCCCCGCCGAGGCGGTGCGATCCCTCGGGTTCGAGGCAGGCTCGCTGTCGATCGTCGACGCCAGCGGCACCCGCAGCTTCACCGCCGACGGCCAGCCCGGCCCGAACCCCACCCCCACCACGATCACGATCACGACCCCGGTCCCCACGCACGCATCGCAGTGGCCGAGCCCCGACGGCCGCAGCGTCCTGAGCCTCGACCCCCACGGGCGCGTGTTCCTCGGCCGCACCTGGCTGCGCGAGCACGAGGGGGACATCGGCGCCGTGGTCTGGAGCGCCGACAGCCAGCGCGTCGCCGTCGCCGGCGAGCCCGAGATCCACGTGTGGGACCGCCGTGGCCGACTCCGCCGCCGGATCGACGGCCACGAGGGGGCCGTGCACGTGCTCGCCTGGAGCCCGACCGGCACCGACCTGTTGACCGGCGGCGACGACGGCCGGCTCCGGGTGCTGCGCGTCGCCGGCACCGACCCGCAGACCCGCGTCCTCCTCGGTCACACCGGACCGATCACCGCGCTCGCCTGGCACCCCGGCGGCGATCAAGTCGCCAGCGCCAGCGCCGACGGCAGCGTACGCGTGTGGAGCCTCGTCCCGGCCGCCCGCGCCCGCCACGACCATCCCGCGGCCGTGCAGGCGCTCGCCTGGCACCCCGGCGGCGACATCCTGGCCAGCGCCGCCGACGACGGCAAGATCCGCCTGTTCTCCCGCACCGCCGCCGCACCCCCGCGGGCGCTCGAGCACGGCCGCAGCGTGCTCTCGATCGCCTGGAGCCCCGACGGCACCCGCCTCGCCAGCGCCGCGGGCGGCGACGGCAACCTGCGCGTGTGGAGCGACACCGGCGAGCTCCTGCACCCGCTGACGACCGACGGCCGCCGCGGCGAGGAGCCGCTCGCCGTCACCTGGACCCCCGCGGGCGACCTCCTGGCCGCCTGCAACGACGATCGCGTGCTGCTGTGGTCCGGCGGTCAGGGTCCTGCGCACCCGGTCGCCGGTCCGCGGACCGCACTGATGCGCCTGGCATTTCGCCCGGGCTCCACCGAGCTGGCGACCAGCAGCGTCGACGGCGTGGCGCGCCGCTGGACCCTCGACCTGTCCGGAGAGACACGCGCCCTGCGCGAGGTCGACCGCCTCGAGGGCGAGGTCAACGACCTCACCTGGTGCCTCGACGGCGCCCTCGCGCTCGCCCGCGAGGATCGCCGCGTCGATCTTCTCGCCGCCGGCGAGAGATCCTTGCTGCTGCAACGACGCACCGGCGCCGCCGCCACCAGCGTCGCCTGTGATCCCGCGGGCGGTCTGCTCGTCACCGGCCTCGCGGACGGCCGGATCCGCCTGGTGGCCCGCGACGGCGCGGCCGATCCCGCTGACCTGACCGGACATACCTCGGCCGTCGACGCGCTGGCCTTTGGCCCTCACGGTGACGGCCTCGCCAGCGCCGATCGTGCCGGCCACCTTTATGTATGGCCATGGACCGACGCCGCGATCGCCGAGCACCTGCGCGGCGCGACCCGGGTATGCCTGACCCCGGCGCAGCGCTCCAGCCTGCTCGACGAGCCGCCCGACGTCGCCCGGCAGGCCGCGACCGCCTGCAATGACCCGGACACCACGCGCTGACTCACCGTTGGTTGCACATACCAGGAAGTCAAAAAAACTCACGCGGTCGTGATCGATCCTCGCGGCCCGGTTACTTGAGACATGAAACCCGCCGCGCACGATCCCCTCGTGCCGCGGGCCACCACCCATCACCGTGACCTTGCGGGCGTCGCCAGGCATCGATCTCAAGATCGACGTCAGCTCCCGGGTCGCGTCGAAAGAGGATCCGCCATGCAGTTCGCACCACGGGGCTCCCCCTTGCGGGAGATCCTGCTCCTTGGGACATGTCTTGCGCTGGCCCTGCCCGCGCCTTCCGTACTCGCCGCGCCCGCCTCGCTGCCCGACTGGGGCGCAGCCGCCACAGCACCGGCACCGGCACCGGCACCGGCACCGG
>JAYUXQ010000297.1:0-1963 GCA_043752905.1 Nannocystis sp.
GTGCTGTCCATCGTCGCCAAGCCTGCCACAACCCTGCGCCGAGAGGTCCCCCCGCGTGCCCTGGGAGCTTCCAGCCGCCCCGCCAGTGCGATACAAGAAGACCATGTCCGCCCTCGTCTCTCTGCTCGCCTTGGCCCTCGCGGCGCCCGGCCCTGCCGCGCCGCAGCTGTCGCCCACTGCGGACAACGATGCGCTGTACACCGAGATCGTCGCTGGCGATCCGACGCTCACGACCCCGCCCGCATCGCTCGAGCGGCTCGTCACCGCCACGGAGATCGCGGAGGAGAAGCTGCGCCAGGCCGACGACGACGACGACGCGGAAGACCTGCTGACGCTGACGGCGCAGGGCCGCAGGGCCGCCTACGGGCGCACGGGTGAGGCGTTGCACCTGTGCCGGCTGATCGCCGCTGCCGACGTCGTGCTCGCGCGCGCGGCGGTGCGGCCGCGTCTCAAAGCTGCCGCGACCGACTTCCGGCAGGTATCGCAGGGCACTCTCGGCGCGACGCCTTGCGAGAACACGGCCCCGCCCGAGAAGACAGAGGACCCGCTGCCAACCGAGGCGGTAGACCGTAGCGCGGCCGTCGCGGGGCCATCCGAGCCGCCGCCCCCGCGGCCCGTCGTCCAGCCCGCCGCCGCCCCCGTCGATCGCCGCCGCGTCCGCGTGGGCGTGGGGACGCTTGTCCCTGGCCTCGTGCTGCTGGCGCCCATGGTCGGGCTGCTGGCCTACCGCGCCGCGGGCGAGCGCGACCTGACAGCTCTCGATCGCGAGACGATGGTGCGGCCCAGGACGGCCGCGGAT
Source organism: Nannocystis sp. (assembly GCA_043752905.1). Taxonomy (GTDB): domain Bacteria; phylum Myxococcota_A; class Polyangia; order Nannocystales; family Nannocystaceae; genus Nannocystis. The sequence goes on from JAYUXQ010000297.1 coordinate 800, forward strand.
GACGCCGCGGCGGCGGCCCTCGGCCAGCGCTACACGACGACGACCGCCGGGGCGGCGGTACTCGGGGTCACTGCCGCTGCGCTCGTCGTGACTGGCGCGGTGTTCCTGGCGACGCCGGGCAAGCGACAGCGCCGCATGGCGGTCGCTCCGTGGGGGACCTGGGAAAGCGGCGGCGTGGTGCTGCGGGGGAGATTCTGATCATGCGCGAAATCGTATTTTCCGGCAAAATGGCCGTCATGTTCCGCCGTTCGCTCGCTCTCCTGACGCTGCTCGCGGGATGCACATCCCCGGCGTATGAACTCTATCTCGAGCACGCCGACGACGCGGGCTCTACGGACGCCTCGAGCGACGGCGCCGCGGAGACGACGGGCGATGCGACGCCGACGAGCACAGGCGGGGTCGGCAGCGACGGTGCGGACGCGACGGGCGACACGTCCGACGCGACCGACACGGCCCCGTCGTCCGACAGCGCGACCAACAGCGCGACCGACACGGGCGACGCGACCGACACCGAGGACAGCCCGCCGGTCGGCGAGGCGGACAAGCCGGTGATCGTCTCGATCGAGCTGCCGGCGAACGTATACACCGCCGGCCCGGTGCCGCTCGCCGTGCAGACCGAGCACACCGCGGCGGTGCATGTAACGCTCAATGGCGCCGACGCAGGCGAGCTGATCGCCGCGGGCGGCGGGCTGTTTACTGGCGCGCTGCCTGTCCGTGGCGCGATCGACAACGGGTCACACGCGGTCGAGGTCATCGCCACGCAGGGCAAGCACAAGGACAGCCGATCGGCCATGTTCGACGTCTCGACGCCCGCGCCGGGCACCGTGGCGTGGTCGCTCGGCGGGCCCGATGGCAGCCGCACGAACCGCGTCGCGGTCACACTCGCGGGTGACTTGATCGAGGTCGGCCAGACCGTGATCGGCGGCGTGCCGCGGCCGACGATCCGCAAGCGCTCGAGCGTCAACGGGGCGGAGCTGTGGCCCGAGGGCACGATCACGCTCGACACACGCGAGGGCGCCGCGGTTGACGTCGCGGTCCTACCGGACGGGCGCATGTGGGTAGCGATGAACGTGCGGCCGCCGGGCAAGGATCAACGGCCGCGGATCGCCCTGCTGGACGCGGACGGGCACGCGACCGGGATCGAGCTTGAGGGCACCCCGGGCC
>JAYUXQ010000298.1:0-1961 GCA_043752905.1 Nannocystis sp.
CCATGAGCAGCGCGTCGTCGCGGAGGAAGCCGGCGTTGCAACTGCCCTCGTCGTTCATCCACGGCTGGACCGCAACAGCCAGCGTCTCGCCCATCCGCATCCGACCGCTCGAACCGACCTGCGCGGCACATGCAAACGTGTCCTTGAGGTCGGTCTGGCCCTTGACCATGTAGCGACGTCCGCCGTCGATCGGGCACAGCTTGTTCGCCGCGTCACCCCCGGCCGGGAAGTCCACGCCGGCGCCTAGCGTCTCGTCGCACTTCGTCGGCGTGTGGTCGCAGGGATAGCCCTTGACGCCGCAGCAGGGGTCGCCCAGGTTGATAGGGTCCGTGCATTGCGGGCAGGTGCCGAACGGGCAACAAGGCTCACCGACCTTGCACGCGAGCGTGGGGCAGTTGTCCGTGCAGTAACTCAGGCCCCACTCGTCGTCACCGTCGACAACCATGATGTGGTAGTCGAAATCAGCGAATTTGGACGTGATCGTGTCGATGAATTTTGGGAAGGCGTCCAGGAGCTGCGTCTGGAAATATTCCATACCCCCCGCCCGGGAGATGACGAACAGAAAGTCGATCTTACCCTTGCAACCGACCGGCTTCCCGTCGCCGACGTCCTGGCCGGAACCGACGTCCCAGATCAGCGTGGTCGAGGCGCCCTCACTGCTGCCTGACGTGCTCGACGGATCGCTGGCGGTCGTGCTGGTGTTGCTCGTGGACGTGCCACCGCTCGAGGTGCTCAAGCCTGCGTCACTGCTCGTCGCGGTGCCCGCGGTCATGGGCGGTGGCATCGTCGTGAACTGCGACGTATCGGTCGCCTGGGGTCCCTGGCAGGCAGGTATGATGGAGAGCACCAGGGAGAAAGCCCGGATCCGTGGCCGCATGCGCCGGACGCTACCCCAGATTCCGGCCGCGCGCAATCGCACTCGATGGCAGCCCGCCGCACCAGAGGATGCTTCACGGCGCGGGCAGCGGGCCGCGGATAACGACCTCACCGATAGCGCCATCGGCGATGTTGGAGGCGACCATGAGGCGCTTACGCCCGGGCACCATCTCGATCTCCGCATCGAGCTGTGTGCCAAACCGGGAGTACGTACCGACCTCTTCATCACAGTCGCGCAGAGAGATAGAGGCCTTCGCGGAGCTGGTCATGGTCAACGAGTACATGCCGGCCTCGAAGACCTCCAGCGTCACGTACCGCTCGGTGTGTGGACTGTCGGCATCGTCCCAGCCGAGGAAGGGACCGACCGTCGTGGCGTCCTCGCATAGCGAGGCGACCGGGAGGGTCCAGGTGCCGCGGTCCGGCGCGAGCTCGGGGAAATCGCAGTTGACCGAACCCACGTAGCCCGGGGTGTAGGCGGCCAGATAAGCGTCCTCGACGGCGCGCCAGGGCTCCCCCATGACAGCGAGGAACACCTCCGGGGTCCCCTGGGCGTCCACGCGGTCCAGCGCGGCGTACAGCTCGATCACCGCGGCCATACCGAAGCGATCACGCAGGTATTGGACGAAGCGGGCCGCCGAGGTGTACCCGAGATCCAGTGAATCGGTCGTCTCCAGCATCATCGACGGCGTGCTCAGGGTGAGCACCTCATATCGCGAGTCCTCGAGCATCTGCGCCATCCCCTCGGTCAGCCAGGGCAGGGGCCGGCCGAGCTGGGCCAGGTGCCCGTGGACCAGCTCGTGGGAGTAGAACTCGAGCGGGGTATAGAAGGCGTTCCCGCGCGTGCACGCACCGGTTGGACAGTGGTCGTAGACATCCTCCCGGAGCCAGTAGTAGGAGATCGGTGCCGCGCTGGCGGGGAGACCCGTCTCCACCTCGAGCCAGCGCAGGCGGTCCTCGAGCAAGTCGAAGGTCCCGCCGCAGATCGGGTCGTCGAAACCGACGTACACGTTGATGCCATCGAGCGGATACTCCGGGAGATCGAGGTCGGATCCGCAGCCGATCGCCGTACCACAGAGACCGAACCC
>JAYUXQ010000299.1:0-1959 GCA_043752905.1 Nannocystis sp.
TGAAAGTACGGCGGCAGCGTCCCGAAGAAGTCGTCCTCGGATGCGTCCGGCTCTTCCTCGCGGAACTCGCGGAGCTCCTCGCGCAGATGCTCGACGACCCACTCGCGGCGACGACACCGCCGCCGTGCTCGCGGCCTGGCGCACCGCCGGCCCGCGCAGCGCCTGCATATCATTCGCGTGCTGGAGCCGGGCCCGCGACGGAGCCTTTAGCGCAAGCTCAAGCCGCCAACGGCGCCCTTCGGCGACACGCATGCAGGCCGGGCTCTGCATTCCCGGAGCGCCCGTGCGTCACTGCGGGACGGCGCAGATCGTCGTGTCGATGCGAAAGTTCGACTGGACAGTGTGACGTTCGGCGTGGAACACGTCGAGGGCGTAGGTGTTGCCCATGGTGAGGCCGAGGGTGTCGAGGACCACGTTGCCGCCGCTGTTGCCGTGGACGCCGCCGAGGTCGATGACCAGCTTCTTATTGATAAACACCCAGACGTCGTCGTCGCCGGTGAAGGTAAAGGTCTCGCCGCCGGCGTAGGTGAAGGCGGTGTGGATCTCGGTGGTGAAGTGGAAGTTGTGGGCGTTGCCCTGGTTCCCGAACAGCATGTTGTCGATCGGGAAGAACTGGTTGTTTTGATAGGAGAAGACGCCGGGCATGATCTCTTGCAGGTCGAGGGTGATCTGCGTGGATTGATTGATGTCCGGGACATTGTTGTACCACTGGTTGAAGGTCGGGGCGTCCGTGAGCATCTTCGGGTTGCCGACCTGGTTGAACGCGGGCTTCTTGTCGGCGCCCAGGTCCGGTTTGACGAGGCCAGTCACCAGGCCGCAGCAGTAGGTCTCGAAGTCGGGGTGGCCGACCTTGAAGTCGCGGATCGTCGCCTTGAGCTGGGTGCCGCACACGACGGCTTCTCCGGTGGTGCCGTCGGTGGTCGTGCCGTCGGTGGTGTCGCCAGTGGTGCCGCCAGTGGTGTCGCCAGTGGTGTCGCCGGTGGTCGTGCCGCCAGTGCCGCCAGTGCTGCCGGGCTCGCCGGTGGTGCCGCCGGTGGTGTCGGATGTGCCAGTCGTGCCGGTGCCGGTGTCCGGGGTATCGGTGGTGCTCGAGGCGGTCTCGCTGGTGGCCGGGCCCGTGCCGGTGTCGCTCGCGGTGTCGGTGCTCGTGACGCCCTCCGTGAGCGTGCCGGCGGTGCCGGTGTCTGCCTCGGTCTGGCCGGCGCTCATGCTGCCCTGGGTCACAGCCTCCGTGGCGCTGTTGGCCTCGGTGGCGCTGCCGCTGGTGCTGGTGGGCGTGACGCTGGTGGTGGCGGTCGCGTCGGTGGTGCCGCTCGAGCTCTGGCTGTCGCTGGTCGTGCCCTCGGCGGGGGTGCCTCCGCAGGCGAGCGCGAGCGAGGTCGTGAGCGAGAGGGTGTGCGCTTGGAGTGTTCTACTAATTTTCATCTGACCAGCTTACGGGAGCGCCGGGGGGGCGCAATGGGTGGGATCGCCGCGGCGCGACGGGCGAAGGTGCACCGGCCGCGAGGCTCGGGTATAAGCGGCGCGCGATGGCCACGACGACGGCGCCGGTCCCTCTCGAGTACGTCAAGCTGTTCACCGATGGCGCCTGCAAGGGCAACCCCGGGCCGGGCGGGTGGGCCTTTATCCTGCAACATCCCGCGAGTGGGAAGGCGCATGAGGGGTCGGGCGGCGAGGCACACACGACCAACAACCGCATGGAGCTGATGGCGGTGATCCGCGGGCTCGAGATGTTGAGATTACCGCTGACTGTGGACCTCTTCTCGGACTCGCAGTATGTACTCAAGGGTATGCGCGAGTGGATGGCCGGGTGGAAGCGCTCGGGCTGGCGCACCGCGGATCGCCAGCCGGTCAAGAATCAGGACCTGTGGATGGCGCTCGACGAGCTGCAACAAAAGCACACGCTGCGCTTCCACTGGGTGAAGGGCCACTCCGGCCACCCGGAGAACGAGCGCTGCG
>JAYUXQ010000300.1:0-5007 GCA_043752905.1 Nannocystis sp.
GGCAACTACGCTCATCTTTGTATCACTTCGGGCCGTCCACTCGAAGGGCTGATACTGGTCGATCGAGCGCTGGCTGCGTCCAACTCCGATACCCCGCAAATCATCGAACTCGAGTGCCAGATGTACCTCTATTGTTGCGGCGCACCTGAACGCGGTAACATAGCACTTTCGAGACTGAAGCACCTCATCACGATCGAGCATCTTGACACCGGGGAGTGGGACTTCTCCGGTGTCATCATGCAAGCCGAGAAAATGGGCCACCCGGAGGCTCGCTGGTTACCAGCGCTGGCGGAGGTGCTCGCCAGGCGGGCGACAGCCAGCTCGCTCGACGCTTGGGACGCCTGGCGAGTGGCCTCGTAGGGCTGCCGCCTAGATGAACGTGCGGTCGTGCGGGAGCCAGGCGGGGCGGACCTGGGCCCACATGACTTGGGCGACCAGGCCGAGCTTGTTGCTGGCGAGGTGCATGGCGCCGCTGACCTGGCGCAGGCGGTCGCGGGTCGGCAGGTGGGCGGCATGCCTCGCGACCAGGCTCGACTCGATCGCGTAGCGGGCGGCCTTGAGGTACTCGGTGAGGAACACCTGGGGGCGGCCCTCGGCGCACGAGAGCAGGGCCATCGAGCGGGCGCGGGCGGTCTTGCCGGAGGCCCAGTAGTCGAACAGCGCCCGCTGGATCGCGCGGGCGCCCTCGTTGCCGCCGCGGAACACCTCATAAATTGCGTCGGCGAGGGCCTGGCGGGTCGGGACGTAGCGGTCGTGCTCGGAACGGTAACGACGCAGGCTCGAGTCGTCGACCCAGGCCTCGTGCACGGGCGCGTCGTCGCGACGGCGGGCCTCCTCGCCGAGACACTCGGCGTCGCGCAGGCCCATCGTCATGCCGCTCGCGGTGATCGGGTGCGAGCAACCACCTGCGTCGCCGATCAAGGCGAGGCCGGGCTGCACAGCGGTCGGCGCGGGCAGGTTGACGGTCGGGGCCATCTCGAAGGGGCCCTTGTGGCTGGTGATCGCGTGGGCGATCTGGTCGGCCAGAGGTTGAGGGAGGAATGGTACGAAGGTCTCGAGCAGGAACTCGGCCAGGCGCGCGCCCTTGGCCGGCAAGTTGGCCGGGAGGTCGAGGGTGACGCGGTACAGCAGGTCGCCGTTGGGCTCGCGGGCGATCGGGTAGACGAGCACCGGGCCCCACGCGCCGAGGATGATGTTGCCCCAGGTGCGCGCGGGCAGCTTGGCGTTGCGCAGCTCGAGGCCGACGGTGAAGCCGACCGTCTGGCGCTGGTCGGGGATGCCGGCGAGCTTGCGGACCTGGCTGGCCTTGCCGTCGGCGCCGATGACGAGGTCGGCGTGGATCTTGACCTGACGGTTACCGGGGCCGGTGAGCACGACGCCAGCGACCCGCTCACCGGAGCGCACGAGGTCGGTGATGATCCAGCCCTCGAAGAGGTCGACCTGCGGGCGCTGGCGGACGACCTGGCGCATCGTCTTCACGAGCGTCTTGTGGTGCGCAGCGAGGCCCTGGGTGCGGTACTCCGGGATGTCGTCGTAGGGCAGCTCGACGTAGCGGCCGTCGGCGCGCTCGAGCACGGTGAAGCCGTCGACATCGACGGCGCCCGCGGCCTTGAGCGCGCTGTAGAAGCCGAGGTCGTCGAGGATCTGGGCGCCACGGGGGTGGATGAACTCACCGGCGAAGCGCGGCGAGGATCCCGGGTGACGATCGATCAGCAAGATCCTTCGGCGACCGGAGGTGTCGGCGAGCGCGAGCGCCTGGGCTGCTGCACAGCCGGCGAGGCCTGCCCCGATGATCACGACGTCGTATCGGCTGGCCGGGGACAGGTCGGACAGGTCGGTCGAGTGCTTGATCGCTGCGTTCATGGGGTTCCTCGGGGATGATCGGGATGATCGGGATGATCTCGGATGATCGGGATGATCTCGGATGGTTCGTACGAGCGTGGCGATCGGATCAGATCTGGCCGCCGTGCTCGGCGAAGAGGGTCAGGGCCAGGGCGACCTCGCGGACGCCCGCGCTCGGGTCCTGACACATCGGGGTCAAGCCGAGGCCGGCCGTCCAGGCGCCGCCGAGCCGCTCCGACAGCTCTGCTTGTGCCAGTTCGGGTGGGGCGTTGTCCAACAACTGGACCAGGTGCCTCGCGGCGCGCTGGGTCTGGATGCAGGCGGCGCCCTCGAGCGCCATCAGGCCGTGCATCGCCACGGCGGTGTCGACGGCGCTGCCGAAGCCGCCGTCCTCGCGCTGGCGCCCGCGGAGCTGACGCTCGATCGTCTGGCGTAGGGGGTGCGTCGGGGGGCACAGGGCCGCGGTGCACAGCGCGAGCTCGCCGAGGGTGGCGAGGTCGAAGCCCGCCATGTCGACGGTGACGCGCTGCCACAACCATTGCAGGCCGCGCGCGACGCGGTCGTCGTCGGCCTGGAAGCCGAGGCGCGCGAGCTGGCGCAGGGCGGTCGCCGAGACGCGTACGCGGGCGAGGTCGGTCGGGCTGCCGGCCGCGAGCAGCCGGGCGTCGCGCAGCGGGAAGCGGGTCATGAAGACCTCGGACTCGCCGCGCTCGAAGCGGGCGAACCCGCCATCGGGCTCCTGCATGGCGAACAGGACCTCGACGGCGCGGCGCATGGCGGCGCGGACCTGGCTCTGGTGCGGGGAGGCCTTGGGGAGGGCGTGGAGGGCGTCGAGGACGGCGCAGGTCGAGAGGGTGTCGACGTACTTGTCCGCGCCGGCCTCGCAGGGCCAGCCGCCGGCGGGGGCGTTGGTGCGCAGTTGCCACTCACCGACGTGCCGGATCTCCTCGGCGAGGAAGAACGGGACGGCGGCCTCGCCGGCCGGGTCGTCGCTGGCGAGGGCGAGGCGGACCAGGCGGGCCACGGTCGTCAGCGGGGCGCAGGTGAGGCCCTGGGCCAGCCGCGGGCCCGCGGGCGTGCTGACGAGGCCGCGGGCGCGACGCATGTACGCGAGGCCGCGGACGATCCGCGGGTCGTCGTAGTTGGCGCCGAGCACCCGCAGTGCGATCAGCGAGAGCAGGGTCGGGTGGGCGGCGAACCACCCGCCATGGGCCTGCTGCGCGGCGATCATCCAGCGTTGCACGCGGCCGAGCGCGGCGGTCAGGACCGGGCCGCGCGGGAGCTTGCGGACCAGCTTGACGCCCTGATCGAAGGCTTGCAGGAGGTCGCCCAGGAGACCCGGCTGGACGAGCCTCGGTAAGATCGGCTCGCCGTCGGGGCGGGTCAGCAGCAGGGGCGCGGCGTTGCTGACGTGGACCCGCGCGGGCGCCCGCGAGAGCAGCAGGTACGGGGTCATGACGCCGCGGGCCCACGGCGAGACGCGGCTCGGGGACAGCCAGGTGACGGTCGGCAGCAGCCACAGCTCGGCCGGCATGGTCGGCAGCCAGGCCCACGGGATGTGGCCGGCCATCGCCAGCCACAGGCGGACCTCGATGCTGGCGCGCTGGGCTCCGCCGAGCTCATGGACGATGCGACGGGCGCGGACGAGGTGCTCGGCGGCCGGGTCGTCGCCGGACTCGACGAGCGCCCACCAGCCGAGCGCCGTGCGCGAGAGGTCGGGGCGGCCGGCGGGGTCGTGCCAGGCGCCGGAGGGTTGCTGGCTGGCGCGGACCCAGCCGGCGAGGCTCTCGCGTTCGGCCGGGCCGAGGTCGTGGAACAGTCGATCGGCGAGCAGGACCTCGCAGGCGAGGCCGATGTCGGGGATGCTCAGCAGGTAGGGTGCCGCGCCATCGGTGTGCGGCTGTCTATCGGGCTGGGCGGGGGTTTGTTGGTGCCACCAGGCAGCGGCAGCGGCTGCCCGTCCGATCGCCGCGCGGAGGCGGCCTTGCGTCGGAACACGGATAGGAGAGAGAGCAGGCATACAGAGAATCAGGCGATCCACGCGACCAGAACCCGCGCGCAGGCCTTACGAAGCTAACATGCGTTCAGGTACGTCCCGAGTGACACGGATCACACCCAGGGCGGGTCGCGACGGCCGAAAAGCGGCATCAGAACGCCGTTTTAGGGGTGAAAGCCGCTTCGCGGTGGCACCGAGTTTTCACGGCTGTCCGCGAAATCCGCGCAGCCTGCGAACACAGGGAACTTGCGGTGTTGCGGCTGGGTTTGCAAGACTGGCGGCGATGAACGCTCAAGCGCGCGCGCTGTTGATGGCTGGCTGTATGGTCGGCGGACTGTCGTTGATGGGGTGCAAGGAGGAGGTGCCGGAGAAGTTCGGCTTCACGTGCATCGACCTCAACCAGGGTGAGGGCATCGACGCGGATCCGTTCATCGGGACGTATCGCATCATCGTCACGCTGAACTACGAGCCGTGTCTCAAGGACTTCTACCTCAACAAGCACCCCGAGCTGCGCCAGGATGGCAAGGAGGGGCCGACGGTGTTCGAGGAGTGGAAGGATCGCCTGTGCTCCGAGGAGGTGGCCGGCCGCATCGAGTGCGAGGTCGAGGAGTTCAAGCAGACGCTGATGTCGACCGGCACGGAGGCGTACAAGATGTCGGTCTCGTACATCACGCCGAAGTCGAACGAGATCGCCGGGCGCACGCTGCTGTGGGGACCCGGTCCGCTGCCGGACTTCGCAGAGTGTGCCGAGGGCCAGCAACCCTTCGTCAACCTGTCGGCGCTGTCGGGCGTCATCGGCGAGGACAAGAACGGCAAGACGCTGTGGCAGGTGCAGTCCTTCGGTGACATGCGCGGCCTCATGCAGAGTCGTGGCGGCGGATGCATTCAGGCGAACATCCAGCCGATCGGCGGCTGAGCTGCACGTGGGTGCGAGGGGCGTGCTCGGCGTGCGGGGTCGTGGCGGGCACGATGCTGCTCGTCGGGTGTAATCCTCCTGCGGTCCGCGAGACGGCGAGCGTGACGGAGCCGCCGAGCGTGGCGCTGGCGCCGGCCTGCGCGCCGCCGCCGGCAGCGGCGCTGGCCCTCGTCGCCGACGCGCCGTGCCCGTGGATCCTGGTGTCGGGAGATCGGTCGGAGATGGCGCTGCGGGCGACGGACATGGTCGCCCC
>JAYUXQ010000301.1:0-1953 GCA_043752905.1 Nannocystis sp.
GGCCTCGACCGCGATCATCGCCCGCTTCATGATGTCGGCGGCGCTGCCCTGGATCGGCGTGTTGCGGGCGATGCGTTCGCCGTAGCTGCGCGACGCGCCCTTGCGGGCGAGCTCCGGGATCCGGCGCCGGCGCCCGAAGATCGTCTCGGCGAAGCCGCGTTGATCGGCGATGTCGACCAGCTCGTCGAGGTAACGCGTGATGCCCGGGATCTTCTCGAGGTACGCCTTGATGTAGCTGCCGGCCTTACCGCGCGGGATCCCGAGCGAGCGCGACAGGCCGAACGCGGTCTGTCCATAGATGACGCCGAAGTTGACCGCCTTGGCGACGCGACGCTGCTCCGCGGTCACCTCGGGCTCGGGCACCGCGAACACCTCGGCGGCGGTGCGCCGGTGGACGTCGACGCCCTCGCGGAACGCCGACACGAAGTTTTTGTCCGCGGACAAATGCGCGAGGATCCGCAGCTCGATCTGGGAATAGTCGAGCGCGACCAGGACCCGCCCCGCGGGCGCGACGAAGGCCTCGCGGATCCGCCGGCCGATCTCGCTGCGAACGGGGATGTTCTGGAGGTTCGGGTCCTTGCTCGACAGCCGGCCGGTCTGCGCGACCGCCTGGCGAAAGCTGGTATGCAGCCGACCCGTGCGGGGATTGACGGCCCCGGGCAGGGTGTCGATGTATGTGCCCTTGAGCTTGGTCAGCGTCCGATACTCGAGGATCGGCCCGACGATCGGGTCGAGCTGGGCCAGCTCCTCGAGCACCGATGCGTCGGTGCTGTAGCCGGTCTTGGTCTTGCGCGTCGCCTCGAGGCCGCGCTCCTCGAACAGAAACTTTTGCAGCTGCAACGGCGAGTCGACGTTGATCGGGTGCCCGGCCTCGGCCTCGATGTCGGCGCGTAGCTTGTCGATGTCGGCGCCGATCGCCTTGCCCTGGGCGGCGAGCACCGCCGTGTCGATCGCGATGCCGCGCTCCTCGATCGCCTCCAGCACGCGCGACAGCGGCATCTCGAGCTCGTCGAACAGCGCCCGGATCTCCGGGCCCGAGGCGTCCAGCTGCGCACGAAGATGGCGCCCGAGCAGGCCCGTCAGCGCCGCGCGCTCGCACGCGTACGCGGCCGCCTGATCGATCTGCGCGCCGTCGAAGCGGACCGCCTTCTTGCCCTTGCCGAGTACGGACTCGGGCGTCAGCACCGTGTACGCGAACATGTCCTTGGCCAGCTCGGCCAGCGTGTGGCTCGTGCGCGCCGGGTCGAGCGTGTACGAGGCCAGCTTCGAGTCGCCGACCAGGCGCGGCAGCTCGACGCCGAAGCGACGCAGCACGATCGACTGGAACTTCGCCGCGTGCACCCACGTCGGCAGCGCGGCCAACAAGGGGCGCAACAGCTCGAGTCCCCGCTCGCGCGTGAACTGTCCGGCGAGCAGCGCGTCGCCGGTGTGCCCGACCGGGATGTACGCCGGCGGCGGCAGCTCGACCGCCGCGTCGGCGCAATGTGGCGCGATCGCCAGGCCGACCAGCTGGGCCTGCGTCGCGTCGCCGACGTCGACCGTGATCTGCAGCGCGAGCTCGCTGGCCTTCGCCGTCACCGTCGCGATCCACTCGATCAGCGCGGCCTCGTCGGCGGCGCGGAACAGCAGCAGGCGCGCGCGGTCGAGGACCAGCGCAGCGCCGGTACGCAGCTCCAGCGGACCCTCGGGGCCCTTTCCGGCGGCCGCGGCGGTGGCCCGCGCCGACCCGGCCAGCGACTTGAAGCCGAGCGGCCCGAAGAACGCGCCCATCACCTCCGGGTCGGACCCCCTGTCGATCAGGCTGCCGAGCGGCGGCAGGTTCGGCACCTCGCGCATCAGCTCGACCAGCTTGCGGCTCAGCCGCGCCTTGTCGGCGTTGGCCTCGATCACCTCGCGGCGCTTGGCCTGCTTGATCGTCGCCGTGCCCGCGAGCAGTCCCTCGAGGCTGCCGAA
>JAYUXQ010000302.1:0-5006 GCA_043752905.1 Nannocystis sp.
TCGAGGTGCGTGTGGAGCCAAAGGTCGACGCGCAGCACGGCGTGCTGGTCGAGCGCGTGGATCACCGCCTCGGCGGCGCCCGGCGGGCCCGAGTCGACCAGCACCGCGTGCCCCTCGGCGCCGATCATCAGCAACGCGCTGCCCTGCCCGACATCGACGAAGCGCAGGCCAGGTCCGGTGGGCGGTACGACGAGCGTGGCCGCCAACATCATCGCTTCGAGATCCATGCCCCGGTTCGACGCACGCCCGACGATCGTTGCATGCGCCACGAAATTGTCTGGTTGCATGCGCAACGCTCGTGACGAAGCGGGCGAACCAGCCTTCATGGTGCTGGCCCTCTCCCTCCTCGCTGCTCTCGTCACCGATCTCGCCGCCGACCTCCGCGAGCCACCGCCGCAGCAAGTGCTCGCCGCGGTCCACGGCGGCTTCGCGGCGCCGACCGCCTGGCTGGCGCTGTGGCACGGCGAGGCCTGGATCTGCTGGGACGCGGGCGCCCCGGGCTGCTGGCAGCGGCTCGAGCTGGCCGGCGTCGTCGACATCGCGACCCTGCGGGCCGAGTTCGTCGATCGCAGCACGCTCGTGCTCGCCGATCGGTCCGAGGCTGCATGGCTGATCGTCCGCCCCGATCCGACCCCACGAGCCACGCCGTGGTCGACCTCGCCGCGCAACAGCCCCGGTCCACCCGGCTGCGGAAGCACCGGCGTGCTGCCGATCGCAGGCCCCGCGAGCCCGGGCCTCATCGCCTGCGACGCGCCGCCGGGCGAGGGGCAATGTGTGCGACCGGGCCGGACCCTGCGCCTGCGCCCGGCGAGCCCGCTGCGCCTGCGCGTCGGCCTCGAGCTGCGCGCGCTCGACGACTGGCGCCTCCCGGGCCTCGGCAGCTCCGCGGCCAACGGTGTGCAACTGCTGGCGACGATCGGCGTCGGCCTCGACGGCGCGTGGACCGGCCAGCGCCGCGAGCGAGCCGATCTGCAGGCGCAGGCGCGTCCGGCCCTGCGCACGCTGCCGGCACCACGCAGCCGCGGGCCCTTGATGGTCGGGGAGCGTGAGGCCCTGCGCGCCGTGCTCTGTGGAGGTGCCACGTGATCGCCGTCCTGCTCCTGTGTCTGCTCGCGCCGCCGGCTCCCGTGCCCGTGCCCGATCCGGCATTGCTGGCCCGCGCCCTCGCCGAGTTGCCGCACAAGCCCGGGATCGCCGAGGTGCAGGCCGCGGCCCTGCGGCGCGCCACCCTGTCCCCAAAGACAGCCCAGCGCTGGCTGCGTCGCGCCCGTGCTGCGGCCATCTTGCCGACCGTCACCGGCGAGTACGGCCTGCGCACCGATCAGGGATGGCAGCTCGACCAGGCCGCCGGCGACGGCGACCAGCTCTCGCAGGACCTCGGCGCCGGGCGAGCCGTGCAGGTGCGGGCCAGCTGGGATCTCGATCGCCTGATCTTCAACGCCGACGAGCTGCGCGCCGCACGGGCCGCCCTCGATCTCGCCGACGTGCGTGAGCGCCTGCTCGTGCGCGTCACCCAGCTCTACTTCGAGCGCCACCAACTGCTGCTCGAAATCGCCACCTTGCCCGCCCGCGACGGCCACGAGGCCATCGGCAGGTACGTGCGGCTCGCCGAGGTCGAGGCCGTGCTGACCGGGCTCACCGGCCTCGCGCTGCCCCGTCGCCCCGTCGTCCCGCCGCTTCCGTGACGAAGTACGTGAAAGTGCGCGTGCGTGCATGGTGGCCACCTGTCCGGGTTTGATATCCTGCCAGCGTGACAACCCGGCGTGCCTCGCAGGATCGCTTCGTCTGTGACCTCGATGTCGAGCTCGACGCGGGGCGCGTGCGCGTCACCGGTCGCGCGCGCGACCTCAACGAGGTCGCGGTGTGCCTGACCGCCCGCGACCCCATCGAGCCTGGCAACACCGTGCAAGTGCACCTTCGCCTCGTGCTCGAGTGGGGCGCCAGCGAGGCGCTCGTGGTCCCCGGCCTGGTCGCGTGGTTGACGCCCACCGAGGGCATGCAGCAGATCGGCGTCGTCTTCAACACACTGCTGCCCGACGTCCGCCAGCGCCTGTCGACCCTGACCAAGGTGCTCCACGGTCAGATCGCCCTGCCCGCTCCGGCCTGATCGACGACGCCCCTGGTCAGCGGGGGCACTGCGCAACCGTGCATGATCCTTCACGTGGTGTAGGTGTCCGTGCGCGCAGAGCGATGCACAGACTGGGTCCAAATGCGCTGCCTCGCGCCGGTCAATCCCGCTCTAAATATATAAGATCTTTGACATAAACAAAATTCGGTGAAATACCGTGCCCCGCGCCTGTGGTTTGCATAGGAGCCACCGAGACCACCATGCAGCCCACCGCCGAACCCCGCGATACCAGTCGACGCGCAGTCAGCATCCTCGCTCGCTCGCTGTTTCGGCAGATGCGAGATCAGGGCTACGCGCCCGAGCAGATCATCGCGCTCTCGTCCGAGTTGATCGAGCTCGTCAGCACCGACCTTCGCCAGGAGCGGGCGATGGACGCGCGCTGGGCTGCCGAATAGCTGGGCTGGCCTCACTGGCCTGGCATTGCGCGCCGGCGGTCGAAAAGTCACGACCCCCGGCGTGGACTTGCCTGGTCCCGGTCGGTATTGCTTGCGCCATGCCGTCGGCCCCCGACAGCCCTCCGAACCTGCCTCTGCTGGACGACCTCGACGTCGAGAACCGACGCGTGTTCGTCCGGGTCGACTTCAACGTCCCCCTCAAGGGCAGCGAGGTCCGCGACGACACACGCATCAAGGCGACGCTGCCGACGCTGCGACGTCTGCGTGAACGCGGCGCCCGGCTGATCCTCGCCTCGCACCTCGGCCGTCCCGACGGCGCGCCGGATCCGAAGTACTCGATGGAGCCGGTCGGGGCGCGCCTCGCCGAGCTGCTCGACTGCGAGGTCCGCCTCCCGGACGAGGTCGTCGGCGACGGCGTCACCAAGCTCGTCCTCGACACCCGCGCCCAGCACATCGTGCTGCTCGAGAACCTGCGCTTCCACCCCGGTGAGACCAAAAACGACCCCGCGTTCGCGCAGCAGCTCGCCGGTCTGTGCGAGGCCTACGTCAACGACGCCTTCGGCGCCTCGCACCGCGCCCACGCGTCCGTCGTCGGGCTCCCGCGACTGATCAACGCCAAGGCCGCCGGCCTGCTGCTCGCCAGCGAGACCGAGGCCCTCGGCCGCCTGGTCCACCGCCCCGAGCATCCTTTTGTCACCCTCATCGGCGGCGCCAAGGTCTCGGACAAGCTGCCGGTGCTGCTCGCCACGCTCGAACGGCTCAAGGCCGGCGACAGCATCCTCATCGGCGGCGCGATGGCCAACACCTTCCTCGCGGCCCGCGGGGCCGATATGGGAGCCTCGCTGCAGGAGCCCGAGCGCCTGTCCGACTGTCGCAGCCTGCTGACCCGCGCCGAGGCGCGTGACATCCGCGTGCTGCTGCCGGGCGATCTCCGGATCGGCGCCGGCCGGGACGCCAGGGAGGCGCGGGTCATCCGCGTCGCGGACGGTGGGATCGGCGCGGCCGACATGGCCCTCGACATCGGCCCCGAGACCGAGACGCGGTTCGCCGCGGCGATCAAGGGCGCGAAGATGCTGTTCTGGAACGGGCCGATGGGGCTGTTCGAGAACCCGGCCTTCGCGGCCGGCACCCTCGCGGTCGCTCGCGCGGTCGCGGCCTGCAAGGGCTTTACCGTGGTCGGCGGAGGCGACAGCGTCGCGGCGATCCAGGACTCCGGTGTGGCCGACCAGATCGATCACATCTCGACAGGCGGCGGCGCCTCTCTGGAGATGCTCGAAGGCACGACCCTCCCGGGAGTCGAGGCCCTGCTGCCCGCGACGACGAGGAGCAACTGACCGTGCCGCGTACCCGCTGGACGATCGGCAACTGGAAGCAGAACCTGCTGCGCGGCGCGGCCGAGGACCTGGCCACGGCCGTGGTCGGCGACTTGCCGGAGCCGGTCGCCGAGGGCGGCAAGCAGGTCCGCGTCGGCATCGCCCCAAGCTACGTCGCCCTCGACGTAGTGCGCCCGTGGGTCCGACCCCAGGGCCCCCTGTTCCTGTTCGCCCAGGACGTCGCCGCCCAGGAAGAGGGTGCGTTCACCGGCGAGGTCGGACCCGCGATGCTGCAGGATGCCGGCGTGCACGGCACCCTCGTCGGACACTCCGAGCGCAGGCTCCACTTCGGGGATACCGACGAGACCGTCGCCCGCAAGCTCAAGGCCGCCCTCGAGGCCGAGCTGCGGGTCGTCCTCTGCATCGGCGAAGGCCTCGAGATCCGCGAAGCCGGCACCCATGAAACCCATGTAGTTTCGCAATTATCGGCGGCACTCTCTCATCTTCCGCCTGAGCTGGTCGGCGAGCACCTCATCATCGCCTACGAGCCGGTATGGGCGATCGGCACCGGCAAGACCGCGACCCCACGGGACGCCGCCAGCATGCACCACCTCCTCCGGGCCTGGCTGGAGCAGCAGTTCGGCGCCGCAGGGGCCGGCAGATCGATCCTGTACGGTGGTAGTGTCAAGCCCAACAACGCCGCGGCGCTGATGGCCGCCGGCGACGTCGACGGCTTCCTCGTCGGCGGTGCCTCCCTCGAGGCCGAAGTCTTCCTCCAGATCGTCCGCCTCGTCGTCAGCGCGGCCTAGCGGCAAGTCCCCATGTTCGACATCCTCGTCACCATCATCACCGTCATCTACGTGATCATCTGCATCCTGATGATCCTCATCATCTTGCTGCAGGCGGGTCGCGGTGGCATGGGCACGGCGCTCGGCGGAGGCGCCAGCCAGAGCGTCTTCGGCGGGGGTGGAAGCTCCGATGTTCTCGCAAAGATCACGCAGGGTTGCTCCGCTGGCTTCATGATCTTTGCAATGTTCCTGGCATACGCCAGCGCTCACAGCGGCTCGGCCAACCTCAAGGCCAAGAGCGAGGAGAACAACGCCGAGGAGCGCGCCGCTGGCGAGGACGACGACGTCAACTACGAGCGCATCGGACCCAACCCGCTGCCCC
>JAYUXQ010000303.1:0-1951 GCA_043752905.1 Nannocystis sp.
CTTTTAAGACACAATCTCTCGAATACGCGCGATAGGGGCGGATCTAAGCAGCTATTCGGTCATTGTCCACGTCCGCGACGATCGGGTTCTCGTACCAGGTGCAGGACGTTCGGTACGAGGAATAGAGGACCTCGCCGGTCTTGCCCTCGTAGACGCGGGCGAAGCACTCGTCGCCGTAGACGGCCTCGGCCTGGCCGTCGAATTCGAAGTCGAAGATGGACGAGCCGGTGGTCGCGGAGGAGGCGTCCTGCGAGGGGCGAGACCAGCGGATGTAGGGGCTGACGCAGCCGGGACCGCCGTCTTTGCAGTCGAGGTCGTAGACGACATACGAGGTGCCGCCGGCGGCGGCGATCTCCGGGAAGCCGTCCTTGTCGAAGTCGCCGATCGTCGGGGGGCCGCCGCTGACGATCGCGGCGGATAGCAGGAGCTGACCATCGAGCGTGTGCAGGCGGACGAGGTTGCTGCCGACAGTGACGATCTCGGCGATGCCGTCGAGGGTCTTGGGGTCGAAGTCGGCCGGCTGGGCGCCCGGGGTGCCGAAGTCGGCGAAGCCGTAATGACGATTGGAAGGGGCGCCGATATAGGCCATCTCCCACTTGCCCATGCCGAGGTTCCAGCTCCACACGGGGCCGGCGATGAGGTCGATGTCTCCGTCGGCGTCGAGGTCACCGAGTACGGGAATGACGCCAGCGCCGGCGCCGGGGATCAGCTGGCCAGGGTTGAGGCGCTCGCCGGTGGCTCCGTCGAACACGGCGGACCCGGAGACGACCTCCGGGAGACCATCGTTGTCGAGGTCGTGGATCGAGGGGCCGTCCCAGCGGATCTGGTTGATGATGCCAGTGTTGAGGGCGGTCCAGAAGGTGTTGTACTTGCTGCCGTCCCACTTGAAGGCGACCAGGCCGGTGCTGGCGCGGTGGGTGACGATCTCCGGGACGCCGTCGCCATCGAGGTCGCCGATCGCCGGCGGCGTGGCAGCGACCATCTTGTTGTTCGGGTCGTGGATCGTCTCGACCTGCTCGCAGGTGCGCGTGTCGATGACGCGAATGACGCCGAAGTAGGCCGGGTTCGACCCGTAACCCGACTCGGCGCCGCCGTCGCTGAAGTTGTACGTGACGATCACGACCTCGGTGCTCTCCATGCCGGCGTGCGGCAAGGGGGCGGCGAGCGGCGTGGTGAGCACGTTGACATGGTTCGGAAACGGGTCGTTGGGCGGCGGAGCGGTCCACTCGCATTGCACGGAGGGCTGGAATAAACCGACCGGCACGAGGCCCGCGCAGTCCTCGTGGGCGTCTCCCTCGGGCTGGTTGCCGAAATCAATGCACACACCCGGAGACTCGCCAGGCGGCAAACAATTCTTCGCGCAACAAAAAGTATCTCCGTGGCAATCTTTATTGCTCGCGCAGTCGCCGTCGAACGATACACAGTGGCCGAGCACGCACGCGAGACCGTCGCCGCAGTCGCTGGTCTTGACGCAGCTGTCGTCGCCGCCGCCGGTCGAGGTGCCCGACTCGCTGGTGGTCGTGCCAGCGGTGGTGGTCGTGTCGCCGGTGCTGGCGCTCAGGGCGGTAGTGCCCGGGTCTGTGGTGGTCGTGCCGGGGTCCGTGGTCTGGCTGGTGGTCGCGTCCGTGGTGTCGGTCGTGCCCGGCGTCGTGGTCGAGGTCGGGGTGGTGTCGGCGTCGACGCTGTCGCTGCCAGGACCGTCGGTGGTCGGCGTGCCAGTCGGCGTGGTCGTGGCGTCCTGCGTGGTCGGAGCGCCAGTGGCCGTGGTCTCGCCGGAAGATCCGGTCAAGGTGCCGCCGCTACCGGCCTGGTCGTCGCCGCAGGCCGTGAGCCCGAGACACGCGCTCACACCGATCGACGTCCAAACATTGTTCGAGAGCTTACCACTGGTCCCCATCCGCATACCCAACCCTCCAAAGAACTGCCACCGACGCTACGGGCCCGACGCCCG
>JAYUXQ010000304.1:0-5002 GCA_043752905.1 Nannocystis sp.
ACTGCTCACGTGGGCATCCGCATTTGTGGACCGTTCAGGTGTCGAAATGAGATGTGTCATCATGCCGCGCCAGGCATCTCAACGGGAGCTCATGATGAACGAAGTAGCGCAGGAAATCGGACGTAGGATCAGACTGTGGCGGACCGCGACTCCTCCCCCGAAGACCCGCCGCAAGAATCAGGGTGAGACCGGCTGGCGCCCCCACATGACGATCGAGGAGCTCGCCAAGCAGACCGGCTTGACCGTCACGACCGTCAACAAGCTCGAGCTCGGTTACAAGGCCCCACGCATCGAATCCCTGCTGTTGCTGGCCACCGCCTTCGGTTGCGACCCGACCGAGCTGCTCCCGCGCGCCAAGCAAAAGGGCGGCGCCAAGGCCGAGCTCCTCGACGAGCTCAACGCCGTCGCCGCCCAGCTGTCCCCGAAGCAGATCCGCGAGCTCGTGAAGTCCGCCCGCGGAATGGAACCCGGCTGACCGCTGCCCGGCCGCGTTCTTGTCAAAAGAGAAAGCGAGAGAGCAGCCAGCCGCGAGGCTCGCTGCTCTCGCTTTTTTAAAAGAGCGGGGGCCGGCGACCGGGGGTGGTCCGCCGGTGGGACACCCGGCCCGCCCGTCGGACAGGGACCTGCGTATCCGAAATCCGACGCTATCGATGGCATCGCGTCATTAACAAGTGACAGTCGATGTCGTCGTGTCCCGTGGGCTGGCCGGCCAGGCTCACAGAGCCTCGCGCCGCCACCGCCGGTGAACCGTGGCCCCGGGCGCAAGCTAGCGCCACGCTTCATCTTCCCGAAGATCCAGCGATCCAGCCGTGGCACCTGGAACAGGGCATGCAGACGACTACGGTCATGCTCCGCGACCGTCCCGACGCCTTCATCCACGCCATGGTCACCGCCGCCACCGTCGGTCCGTTCTGGACGACCCTGATGGAGATGAAGCAGGCGCGACTCCGCGTCACGCGTCTGGTCTCTGCGCCGGTGCCCGCGCGCGAGACCCCCGTCATCATCACTCCCCGGGCCGCGTGAGAAGCGAAGACCGCCTCTGGATCACGACGCGTTCCTGGGCCACCATGGCCCGAATGATCCGACGTGGCAGCGGACTCGCGTTCGCGCTGGGAGCCCTCTTCATGTGGGCGGTGCAGACAGGGTGGCCCGAGCGCCAGGCCGAGGCCGGCAGCCACACCCTCAGTCGCGCAGGCTTCGACGCCGCGCTGCAAACCGTGCTCGAGCGGTATGTCGACCCGATCGAGTCGTCGCCGGTCCTGACCGAGGCCCTCAAGCGCATCGTCAGCGGCCTCGACACCTACAGCCACTTTTTGACCGCCGACGAGCGTGCGGAGATCCGCCAGCGCAGTCGCGGCGGTAGCACAGGCATGGAGACGCTGCTGCGTCGCGCCGAGCCCGGCGCCCGCAAGCCCGCGTCGCTCGAGATCAGCGCGGTGCTCCCCGGCTCGCCCGCCGAGGCCGCTGGCCTGCACCCCGGCGACCAAATTTTGAAGATCCGCGGGCAAGATGTCGGTTTCCTGCTGTCGCAGGCCGAGGCCGCGGCGCTGATGTTGGGAGCCGACGGCGACACCGTCGAGATGTCGGTGCAGCGTCGCAACGACCCCGCGCCGACCGCAGTGCGCCTGGTGCTCACCGGTCAGCCGAGGAACCTCGTCGAGGGCAAGGTGATCGATCACGACGGCCGCAAGTTCGCCCACCTGCGCGTGCGGGCGTTTCGTGGCGGCACCGCGGAGCTGGTCAAGCGCAGCCTCAAGGACATGCGTCGCGCGGCCGGCTCGACGCTCGCCGGCATGGTGCTCGACCTGCGCGGCAACCCGGGCGGCGATGTCCCGGAGGCGGTGATGATCGCCGATATGTTCATCGCCGAGGGCGTGCTCGTGCGGACCCGCGGTCGCGGCGGACAAATTTTACGAGAGGAGCGCGCCCATCCGGCGGGCAGCGACAGCACCTTGCCGCTGGTCGTGTTGCAGGACCAACGATCGGCCTCCGCCTCGGAGCTGCTCGCCGTCGCCTTGCAGGACCACGGGCGCGCCCGCATCGTCGGCGAGCGCAGCTTCGGCAAGGGGACCGTGCAAGATGTCATCGGCCTGCACGACGGCTCGCTGCTCACCCTGACGATCGCGCGCTACTTCTCGCCGAAGGACCGGCTCATCGATGGCAACGGCGTCGACCCGGACCTCCATGTCGCCTTGCCACCGGTCCCGCCCAATCTGCCCGACCTGGGCCTGCAGGCCGCGCTCGCCGACCTGGCGCGCACGACCGCAGGCTAGCTGTTCGAAGGGACAGGCTAGCTGAGGAGGATGCGGCGGGCCGCGGAGGCGGTGGTCGCCAGCTCGCGCTCACGCGGGCCGAACTTGCCGCCGAGAGCGCCGACGTAGAGGGTCTCGCCGAGCACCTTGATGCAGCGAACGCTGTACTCGCGCATGGCACCGTCACGCTTGATGCTGGCCTTGGCGCTGCCGCGGGCGACCAGGGGGGTGACGGCGGCGAGCATGGCGAGGTCGAGCTCGGTGGTGCTGCTCGACACGAGGATCCCCGACTCGTCGGTGACGATGAGGACGTCCAGCTCGCCGCGCTGGGCGGCGTGGTCGAACGCGGAGACCAGCGCCGTCGCGGTGTCGCTGGGCCGGTTGCGCCGGCGCTCGAAGACGGGGGGACGACCGGGGCGGGGCGCGGGGGGCAGGCGAAGGGGCGGCTTGGCGGTTTGGATCTGCATCGGAGGCTCCGGGCGGGTGTGCCTCGTCAGTGTAGGGTTCACATGTAGGTAAAGCAAAGAACTGGCCGAACGAGCTGCGCGCATGACGCAGGAACTGCGTTTGCGTCTCAGTCGTGTGAGCTTGCTACCCGCCGGCAGCGCAACCGGTTACACTTCGCGCCATGCCGATCGAGGCTGCGGAAATCGAGCAAGTTCGCCAGGCGCTGGTGCGCTACGCCGGATGGGACCAGGTTCCAGACGAGGTCATGGTCGAGCTGTGTCGCGGGGCCGAACTGATCGAGGTCAAGCGCAAGCGTTCGGTGTTTCGCCGCGGCGAGCCCGGTCCTGGCCTGTTCGTCGTCAAATCGGGCGAATTCAAGCTGAGCTTGATCTCGTCGGAGGGCCGCGAGCAGATCCTCTATCTCGCGGAGCCGGGCAAGCTGATCGGCGAGGGCTTCCTGCCCAAGGACGTGCAGTGCGCCTCCTCGGCGTTCGCCATGCTCGACTCGGAGGCCTGGCAGTTCGAGACCGATCACGTCATCAACCTCATCGGCCGCTCGCAGCCGCTGGCCTTCGCGTTGATGCGACACATGGCGTTTCGCGCCAATCGCCTCATCGACCTGGTCCTCGACCTCTCGCTGCGGTCGGTGGAGCGACGCCTCGCATCCTTCCTCCTCTCGCTGGCCGTCCGTGCCGGCGCCGAGACGGGCAAGAGCTGCGTCATCCCCCGCCAGCTCGACATGAACACCGTTGCCGCCCGCCTCGGTACAGTACGTGAGGAGATCTCCCGCGCACTCAACCGAATGCAGCGCGACGGGATCCTGAGCCTCAGCCGCCAGGAGATCGTGGTCCTCGACCTCAACGCCCTCGAGCGCGTCACCTACGAGTAACGTGCGCGAACCACTGCGTGGGATTTTGTGCGTGGAATTTTTGTGCGTGGAATTTTTGTAAGGGCCGCGCTCGGCGGTTTCCTGGCGGTGGGTTGTGGCGCCGAACCGGCGCCCGCCGTGAGGCCGGTTCCCGCGGCTCCCGCGGTCGAGGCTGTCGCGCCTGTCCCGAAGGACAGCTGCCCGTCGTGGGCCGCGCTCGACCCCAAGTCGTTGCCCGCGCTGCCGGCGACGCCGCACACCGCGACCTTCGAACAGGTGTGGCGCACGGTCCTCGAGAAACACTTCGACCCGACGCTCGGGTGTCAGGACTGGCCGGCGCTGCGCGTCGAGTACGGGACCAGGCTGGGCGAGGCGCGCGACGCCGCGGGCGCGTACGCGACGATGAACGGGTTGCTCGGCACGCTCAAGCAGAGTCACTTCAAGGTCGTGCCGCCGAGCGGCGCGACGGCCCCGTCATCGTCCTCGGGCCCGGCGCGCGCACCGATCCATGTGCGAAAGATCGGCGACGAGGTCGTCGTCGTCGATCCGGCGCTCGGCGGGGCCGACAGCGGCGTGCCGCGCGGGGCCGTCGTCGTGGCGATCGACGACAAGCCGCTCGTGGAGCTGCTCGCCAGGGTCGAGGCCGACGCGCTGCGCCCCGACGAGGTCGCGTTCCAAACGATGCTCGCGGTCGAGGGCGCCATGCACGGCCCTGCCGGCGCGAAGCGGCGGATCACCTTCAAAGATCCCACGAAGGCCGACGCCGAGGTCACGCGCGAGGTCACCTGCGTCGACCCGGCGGGTGAGCTGGTGACGATCGGGAATCTGCAGAACATCCCGACCACCGTCGCGCATCGCGTGATGCCGGGAACGAAGGTCGGTCACCTCGCGTTCAATTATTGGATGCTGCCGATGGTGAAGCGCGTCGAGGCGGCGATGGCCGAGCTGCGCGCGCAGGGGATGACGGCGCTGGTGCTCGACCTGCGCGGCAACCCGGGCGGCGTCGGTGCGATGGCGATCCCTGTCGCGCGCATGCTGCTCGCGGAGGCCGGCAGTCTCGGTAAATTGCAGTTTCGCGACTTCGCCCAGGAGTTCAACGTCGCCGCCAACGCTGACGCCTTCACCGGGCCGGTCATCATACTCGTCGACGAGGGCACCGCGAGCACCTCGGAGATCTTCGCCGCCGGTCTGCGCGACCTCGGTCGTGTGCAGATCTACGGAGCACGGCCCTCGGCCGGCGCCGCGCTACCCTCGATGATCGAGCAGCTCAGCGGCGGCGCGATCCTTCAGTACGTGGTCGGCGACTATCACAGCTCCAGGGGCGCGGTGGCCGAGGGCGACGGCGTGAAGCCCGATGTCACCGTGCCCGAGACCCGCGCCGACTTCATCGCCGGCCGCGACCCGGTGCTCGCCGCGGCGACCGCGGCGCTGTCCG
>JAYUXQ010000305.1:0-5001 GCA_043752905.1 Nannocystis sp.
GCGGACGTGGTCCGCTACGGGGCGGCCTACGAGAAGTGGCAGAGGGCGGTGGCCGCCGAGGCGGACCTGCGCCGGCGCGCGGCCGAGGGCGCGGCGCGGGCCGAATTTCTGAAGTATCAGATCGAGGAGCTCGAGCGCATCGACCCCCAGCCGGGCGAGCTCGTGGCCCTGCGCTCGCGCATCACGCTGCTGCGCGATGGTCAGCGCTGGGCCGCGTTCGCCCGCCAGGCCCACGACGCGCTCTACGAGGCGGACGACGCGATCGCCGGGCGGCTGGCCGCCCTGCTCGACGAGGCCCGCCGCGGCGCCGACAGCTCGGCGCTGCTCGCAGAGATCCAGGAGCAGCTGGGGGCGGCGCAGGTCGCCTGCGAGGAGGCGGCCTCGGCGGCCTCGCGCTTCGCCAGTGAGCTGTCCTTCGAGCCAGGTGAGCTCGAGCTCGCCGAGGAGCGCATCCACGACCTCGAGAGCCTGCGACGAAAGCACGGCGGCGAGCTCGACGAGCTGCCGGAGAAGCTCGACGCGATGCGCAGCGAGCTGACCGAGGTCGAGAACGCCGACGAGCACCTCGCGGCCCTGGCCGAGCGCGTGCGCGAGCTATATGCTGCGTGCGCCGAGCAGGCGGAGTCGTTGCACAGGCGACGGGTCGACGCGGCGACCGGGCTGGCGCGCGCGGTCGAGGCCGAGCTGGCGGCGTTGCATATTCCCCGGGCCCGCCTCGAGGCCAAGGTGGAGCGGCTGCCGGGCGGGAACCTGGGGCCGCGCGGAGCGGACAGGGTCGAGTTCCTGTTCACGGCCAACCCGGGCGAGCCGCTGGCGCCGCTGACGAAGGTGGCCTCTGGCGGCGAGCTGTCGCGCGTGTTGCTGGCCGTCAAGGGCGTGCTGGCGACCGGCGATCACGTGACCACGTACGTGTTCGACGAGGTCGACTCGGGGGTCGGCGGTGCGGTGGCCGAGGCGATCGGACGGCGCCTGCGGGCCGCGTCGCAGCAGCGTCAGGTGCTGTGCATCACCCACTTGCCGCAGATCGCAGCCTTCGCGGACGCGCACTTCCGGGTCGAGAAGCACACGAAGGATGGCCGGACGATCACGCGGGTCGTGCGGCTCAGCGACGAGGCCCGGGTCGAGGAGATCGCGCGCATGCTCGGCGGCTCGCGGGTCACCGGCACGGCACGCGAACACGCCAGTGAGCTGGTCGCCGAAGCCCAGCGAGCCGTGCGCAAGCCCGCGGCACGCGGGAAGGCCCGCGCGGCGGCCCGCGGCTCGGCCTGAGCTCTGGGGATGATGAGGCGGCGGTGCGAGCAGCCGCCGACACGATCGCGCGAGGGGTCGGCGGCTAGCCCGAGGCGCGGGCGATCGACGCGCGAGAGGGCGACAGGATCATGCCCTGCCCGTTCTCAGCCACCGGCAGTGGTCGTGGTCGACGGACGCGGACACCGGGGCGTCGCGGCCACCCCCGTGACGGCGCTGTCGCGGCCCATGACTCGCCGAGGTCGCCGGTGTGCGGAGGACAAAATTATGAAATGACAGGGGTTTCGCGGCTCGCCCGAGATTTGCTCAGGGGACGGTATCATGTTCGCTCGCACCGTCGTCACTGCCCTGCTCGTCCTCCCGCTGATGGCCACCACGCTCGCGTCCCGCGAGGCGCAGGCCTGCTCGCCGCTGACAGGGTTCTCGATCCATCGGACTTTTCCCGAGGTGGACGCGACGGATGTCCCGATCGACGGCGTCGTCGTGCTCGTCGGCGAGGGCTGGGACAGCGACGCCGCGACGGTCGAGGTGCGCCTCGGTGACGTCGTCGTCGCCGGCGAGCTGACGATGATCACCACCGACCGCTACGTGTGGCGCTCCAGCGCGCCGCTCGAGCCGAACACCGCGTACACGGCCCACATCACGTCATCGCCGGTCTACGACACCGATCTCCCGGGGGAGTTCGACCTCGAGTTCACGACCGGCTCGGAGACGGCGCCGAAGCTGATGGATGCGGTGCTCGCCAGCTCGTCGGTCGAGGGCTTCGAGCGCGAGATCAAGGAATGCGTGGTCGAGGGCGACCTGGGAAGTTGCTCGGCCTGCGATGAATGGAAGGTCGTCGCTGTCGAGGATCGCATGCGTGTGGTCGCCGAGATCGCGGCGCCCGGGGGGCCGTTCGCCGGCTTCCACGGCGGACGCCTCCACTTCGGCCCCGACGCGGACACGCAGGAGTTCGACGCGATGGAGTTCGAGCCGGCCGAGGGCGGCGCGGTCGTCCACGTGATCGACCTCGGCATCGCTGGCACCTGGCCCTCGGAGCAGGTGTGCGTGCGCCCGGAGGTCGAGGACCCGCGCGGCGTCCTCGTGCAGGGGGAGGTCAGCTGCCTCGACATCGGCGAGGTCAATCAACCTCCGGTCGAGCCGCTGACCACCGGCGACGGCGAGAGTGAGGGTGGCAGCGACAGCTCCGGGGGCTCGGACGACACGGGCCTCGACACTGCCCACTGGGACGACCGCGAGGACAAGGGCTGTGGCTGCCGCGGTGATGTCGGTGCCGCGGGCAACGCCGGCGGCTTCGGCCTGGGCATGCTGACGATGCTGACGATATTGATCATGCTGCTCGGGTCGCCTGGACGTCGTCGGCGCGCGTGACCCGGCGCGCGAGTCGTCGCTGCTCGCGGCGCGCGGCGTCGCGGGCGCGCCCCTCCGCCAATATGGCCGGGGGGACCGCCCGCAGGTCATGGATGACCCCGCAGCGCTCGAGGCCCTTGAGGATGTAATAGGTGATGTCGATCTCCCACCAATAGAAGCCCTGCCGCGCGGAGCCCATGTAATGATGGTGGTTGTTGTGCCAGCCCTCGCCGAGGGTGAAGAGCGCGATGAACCAGTTGTTGCGGCTGGTGTCCGCGGTGGCGAAGCGGCGCGCGCCGAACACGTGGGCCAGCGAGTTGACGACAAAGGTCGCGTGCCAGGCGAGCACGGTGCTGAGGAAGAAGCCGACGAACAGGCCCGACCAGCCGAACAGCAGCCACGTCGCCAGGCCCATCGCGGCCGGCGGGACTATCCAGTACCTGTCGAGCACCACCAGCTCGGGGAATTTCTCGAGGTCGCGGACGCGGGCGCGGTCGGTGTCCTCGCTGCCGCGCTCGGCCAGCCAGAGCACGTGCGCATGCCAGAAGCCGTATCGCAGCGGCGAGTGGCGGTCGGCCGGCTCATCGGTATGCTTGTGATGCACGCGGTGATGGGCCGCCCACCACAGCACGCCCTTTTGTAGGCTGCATTCGGCGAGCACCGCGAGGACGAACTGAAACCACCGGCTGGTCTTGAAGGTGCGGTGTGAGAAATAGCGGTGATACCCGGCCATCACGCCGAACACCTGGAGGAAGTAGAGCACCCCGCACACCACCCAGTCGACCGGACGCGCGCCGGTCCACAGCGCGCCGAAGCAGAGCAAGTGTATGCCGATGAACGGCAAAAACGTGGACCACACGTAGTCTGGCTTCTGGAATGAAGGTGGGTCCAGGGCGGTACGCTGCGTGGTGGTAGGCGTCGGCAAGGCCCCTTCAATGTGGCTCACCGGGGCCAGCAGGCCGTCATCGCCGGGTCATCGAGGTGTCACCATGCGTCTCGGTTGTGTCGCAAGCGGGTCGCACGCCGCGTGGCGTTGTGCCTGTGGCGAATGGCGCGGCGCGCGCCGCGCTTGACGCGGGCGCGCGGCGCCCATACGCTGATCGAAATGATATGTGGCGTGCGTGGCTCGTTCGAGCACGACACCACATATCGGTAGCGGTCCGTGCAGGCGCCGTCTGGGCCTGCTGCACCCCGCACACCGCGCCTCGGCGCAAGAGGAGAGACGCCGTGCGACGCCGACCCGCAGCAGGCCTCGCGCGTGGACGTCACTTGCGGCTGCTCTGCCGGGCAGTGCGTCGTCCACTGACGTTCTCGCGGGATCCGGCAAGGCCACGGGCCTTGCCGGGCAGGATGACTATTCGGCGGCCGCAACGCCGGGCCACTCGTCGCGCAATACCGCGTAGACGATGTCGTCGACCCACGCGCCCTTGAACCACTCGGACCTTTTAAAATGGGCCTCGCGGCGCAGGCCAAGGCGTTCCAGCAACGCGAGCGAGGCGTGGTTGTCGGCGTCGACGGAGGCGCTGACACGATGCAGGCCGAGGCGGGCGAACGCGAGGTCGAGGACGGCGCGCACGGCCTCGGTGGCGTAGCCCTGGCGCTGGTGCGCGCGACCGAGGGTGTAGCCGATCTGGCCGAGGCGAGGCTCGTCGCCGAGGATCTTCAGGCCGCAGTCGCCGAGCAGGAGGCCGTCGGCGCGCGTGATGCCCCACTGAAACCACTGCCCGGGCGTACCGGGCGTGCATCCAGCGACCGACTCGACGAGCGCGCGCGCGTCGTCGTTCGTATAGCGGTCCCAGGATTGATGGCGGGACACCTCGGGGTCGTTGCGATAGTGGGCGATCGCGGGGATGTCGTCCGGGGTCAGGGGGCGCAGGTGCAGGCGCGGCGTTCGCAACTCGCGGGGGTCGGGGAGCACGCGGCAAAGGATGTCACGAGTCGTGGCCCAAGATGCACCGCACCGCGCGGGGTTGACAGCCTCGCGCCGGCCTTGCAAGTGTTGCCCGGTGTTCCGCCCCACCCCACTCAAGCTCATTCTCGGCGTTCTCCTGGTCGCGGGGACGTATTTTCTGTGCATCAACGCGCACATCGACATCTTCCCGTGCGAGCAGACCCGCAAGGACATGCGATCGGACCGCATCGCGACCGAGGACGCGAGTTGCAGCCTGTTGCAGACGCAGGGCGACTATTTCCAGCCGCCCGAGCGCGCCGAGCTGACGCCGGCCGGGTACGGGGTCGCGTTTCTGGTCGTCGGAGTGGTGCCGTTGTTGGTCGGCTTCATGATCGGCTCGATGTTCGGCCGTCGCCGCGATTGATCGTCGCGGTGCTGGAATTTTAAAGCAGTGTCGGAAGTCTCCGTGGAGCTCCGCCGGCTGATCGTGCTGGCGACACCGATCGTCGTCA
>JAYUXQ010000306.1:0-1950 GCA_043752905.1 Nannocystis sp.
GGCGCGGTGGGGTCGACCCGGCGAGCCCCCGGCGCCGACCTGGGCGGGGTGGCGAGGAGGGTCGGCTCCGCCGAGGCAGAGGCGTGGATCGAGTCGCGGGGCGCTGGCATGGACGACCTGGTTGATCCTGTGCTGTCCCCGGAGGGTGCCGTCTGGATCTCGGGGCGGTCGAATTATCTTCGCGCGTCGCAGGTGCGGGCGCAGGCCCCCGACGCGGCCGTGACCGAGAGAACGATGTACGCGGCGCGTTCCGGGCGGATCGGCCGACCGCACGCCGCTCGCGGGACTTTGCTAGGATGCCGGCCGGGTGGGGGACGACAGCGACGCGGGTCTGGTCGAGGCCTGGCGAGGCGGCGATCGGGACGCGGGCAGACACCTGTTCGAGCGCCACTACGCCGCGGTCGCCCGGTTCTTTCGCAACAAGGTCGGCGAGGCCGGGCCCGACCTGATCCAGCGGACGTTTTTGGCGTGCGTCGAGGGCCGCGAGCGCTTTCGCCAGGAGGCGAGCTTTCGCAGCTACCTGTTTTCGATCGCCTACAAGGTGCTGTGCAAGCACTACCGCGAGCAGCGGCGGGCCCAGGCGCGTGGCCAGGACGCGGTCGACTTCGCGGCCGAGTCGGCGTTCCAGCTCGGCTCGCCGGTCAGCGGGATCGCGGCGCGCCAGGAGCAGCGGCTGTTGCTCGAGGGGCTGCGGCGGCTGCCGGTCGACTATCAGGTGGTGCTCGAGCTGCACTACTGGGAGGGCATGTCGGCGGCCGATCTGTCGGAGGTGCTGGCGATCCCGCTGGGCACCGCGAAGACGCGGCTGCGTCGCGGCCGCGAGCTGCTCGAGGAGAGGTTGCGGGAAGTGAGCGCGTCGGCGGTGCTGCTGCACAGCACGCTCGCCAACCTCGATGCATGGGCGACGCAGCTGCGGGTCCAGGTGCTCGGCGACGACGAGGGGTAGAACGAGCCGACGGGGTCCCGCGCGACGCGATTCGCGCCGGACGCGCTGACGGACGGACGCGAGCCAGGGTTCATGTAAGTGTGATCGATGGCCGGCCCGGAACGAAAAGGGCTTTTTCTGGGCCCCCTTTCCGGTTACGACTGTCAGGGCGAGCATGGCCGACCCCGGGGACATCTGGCAGCGCTACGACGCCAAGGTGATGCAGATCCAGCAGGTGGAGGCCCGGCTGGCCGCCATCGAGCGCGAACTGGGCCAGACCCGCGAGGAGCGGGACCACTGGGCGCACGTGTGCCGCGACCTCGGCAAAAAGCTGTCGGTCGCGCGGACCCTGGCCGAGCGCCTGCGAACCACCGAGCGGGCCAAGTCAGGGCGCCCGGAGACCACCCGCTTTCGCCGACCTGCCGAGCTCCAGAGCTCGGTGCAGCAGACCGGCGGCGCCGGCCAGATCAGGGACGAGTACGACCGGGCCCGCGAGGTGCTGGGGCTCGTGCTCACGGCGCTGAGCAAGGCGCTCGACGACGACGCCGCGGCGGAGCTGGGCCGCAAGCTGCGGCATCACGCCGGCGGGAAGCTCCTGCACAGCATCACGCGCGGCTCGCTGACGCTGGTCCCGGTCGATGGCCGCTACCTCGTCGACCGTACGTGGCTCGAGCAGCTCGACGTGGCCGGGCTCCGGCGCGAGCTCGACGTCGCGGCGCAGTCGGGCGTGTACACGATGCCCGATGACTCGGTGACGAATGGGTCGATGGTCGACGTCGACGTCGACATCGACGAGGAGAACGACGGCGACGCCCTGCCGCCGCCGCCGCCGTTGTCCGCGGCTGACTCTCGCACGCTGCCTCCGCTGCTCTCGGCGCTGCCCGACGAGTCCGACGTGGCGATGGCGCGGCCGACCCCGCAGGACAACAAGGGCACGGCCCCGATGCGCGCGGCGGTCCTGATCCCGAGGCTGACGATCGGCCGCCTGATCAAGACGCCCGGCACGACCTGAGATTTCGTCAGAA
>JAYUXQ010000307.1:0-1950 GCA_043752905.1 Nannocystis sp.
TCAACTTGTACATCGCCGAGAAGGCCAACTCGATGGTCCTGCGCTACGACGGGGTGCTCGCCCTGGCCGACGCCAACAACGTCGCCGCGACCGCGATGATCGATGTGATCAATCCCGAGTCCGTGCAGCTCGCGTTCACCACGCCCTGATATCGAGGTGTGGTGAGATGAGGTGGCGCCCGTCCCCTCGCGGGGGCGGGCGCTGTCGCGTTTTAAGCAAACAAGCGCGAGGCTTCTCAGTCCTCTTGCTCTTGCGGGCGGGCGAGGCGGACGCCGCGGGTGTCGGCGACGAAGCCGGCGTCGGTCTGCATGGTCAGGTTGGTGTGGCTGGAGAGGTCCTGGACGGGGGCCGGGGCGACGCGCTGCGGGGCGGAGGGCTCGCGCGGGCTGGAGACCGGGACGTCGGTGGTGGGCATCGGGTGGAGGTCGGCGGCGAGGCTGCCGACCATGGATTGCGGGTTGCCGCGGACGGGACCGCTGACCTCGCGAAAGCGGACGATCTGCTTCCACGAGCGGGCGATGCTGTCGCCGAAGATGAGCAGGAGGTCGCCCGGGGAGCAGCGAGCGAGCGCGGCGTCGATCGCCTTCTGCTCGTCGAGGATCGTGGTGACGCGGGCGTCGACGATGCCCTGCGCGCGCAGCTCGTCGCCGATCAGCCTGGCGATCTCACCCGGCGAGCGTCCGCGCAGGCCGTCGTCCTCGCGCAGGATGAAGTGGTCGAAGGCGGGGGCGGCGGCGCAGGCGATGGCGCGGATGTCCTCGTCGCGGCGGTCGCCGGGGGCCGAGAGCACGCAGTAGCGCTTGCCCTTGACGTCGAGGCGCTGGACCAGCTCCGACATCGCCTTGACGGCGGCGGGGTTGTGGCCGTAATCGAGGATGACCTTGAAGGGCAGCTCGTCGTAGACGTTGAGCCGGCCGGGGGCCTGGAAGTAGGTGGTATCGAAGGTGCGCAGGCCCTGGCGGATGTTCTCGACCTTGACGCCCATGGCGTAGGTCATCAAGACGGCGAACATGGCGTTTTGCACGTTGTGCATGGCCTTGCCCTCGAGGGTGGCGGGGATGAGGTGGGTCCACAGCAGCGGGATGTGGGTCCCGCGGTCGTAGATCGTGATCATGTCGCCGTTGATGCCCTCCTCGAGCACGGCGGCGAGGCCACCGGCGCGGATGTGCTTGCGGACGAGGTCGTGACGGGCGTTCATCGTCACGTAGCCGATGCGCGCGGCCTCGGTGTAATCGGCCATCTTCAGGCAGCGGTCATCATCGGCGTTGAGGACGGCGCAGTCGCGGGCGACCTCGACGACGATGCGCTTGAGCTCGGCGAGCTGGTCGAGGTCGTGGATGCCGCCGAGGCCGAGGTGGTCGGAGGTGATGTTGAGGACGGCGCCGACGTTGCACGCGCGGTAGCCCATGCCGGCGCGCACGAGGCCGCCGCGGGCGGTCTCGAGGACGGCGAGGTCGACCGAGGGGTCCCGGAGGATCATCTGCGCGGCCATCGGCCCGGTCATGTCGCCGGTGACGGTCCGCTCGCCGTCGATGTAGACGCCATCGGTGGTGCACAGGCCGACGGTGGCGCCGGACATCTTGTGGATGTGCGCGACCATGCGAGCGACGGTGGTCTTGCCGTTGGTGCCGGTGATCGCGGCGATCGGGATGCGGGTCGGGGTGCCCGGCGGGAACAACATGTCCATGACCGGGCCGGCGGGGTCGCGCGGGGTGCCCTCGGTCGGGGCGACGTGCATGCGAAAGCCGGGCGCGGCGTTGACCTCGCAGATGCCGCCACCGTGCTCGCGATACGAGCGGGAGATGTCGGGCGTGATGAAGTCGATGCCGGCGACGTCGAGGCCGATCGCGTTCGCGGCGCGGACGGCCATCTCGCGGTTGTCGGGGTGGATGACGTCGGTGAGGTCGACCGCGGTGCCGCCGGTGCTGAGGTTGCCGGTCGAGCGCAGAT
>JAYUXQ010000308.1:0-4997 GCA_043752905.1 Nannocystis sp.
TGAACGCCCCCTTCGCGCTGACGCGGGCCCTCGTGCCCGGCATGGTGCGGACCGGCTGGGGTCGCGTCCTCAACATCGCCTCGACCGCCGCGATCAAGGGCTACGCGTACACGGCCGCCTACTCGGCGAGCAAGGCCGGCCTGGTCGGCCTGACGCGCGCCCTCGCGGTCGAGCTCGCCAGCAAGAACGTCACCGTCAACGCGGTGTGCCCCGGCTTCACCGACACCGCGATCGTCGCGCGTGCGACCGAGAATATCACCGCCACCACCGGCCGCAGCGCCGAGGAGGCGCGCAGGACCCTCGCCAGGTTCTCGCCGCAGAACCGCCTGCGCAGCCCCGACGAGGTCGCCGCCCTCGTCGCCTACCTCGCCAGCCCCGCCGCCGACGGCATCACCGGTCAGGCGCTGGCGATCGACGGCGGCGAGACGGCCTGAGGACAGCTCAGGCCTGGCGGTCCCACCCCTTTTTAATATTCTCGGCGACGATCTCGTCGGCGATGCGGGTCGCCTCCGCGAGCGAGGGCGCGACCCGGACCTCGCGCTGCAGCGGGTCCTTGCGGCCGCCGGAGTAGTCGGTCCAGTGGACGACGAACGCCGGATACGTCCTGTCGAGCCTGTCCTTGTTGGTCTGCCACAGCACCAGCTTGCGCACCGAGATCTGGCCCTTGGCCTCCTTCGCGTACACCTCGCGGCGCACGACCACGCTCGCCGGAAGTTCCACGCGCTCGGCCTTCTTGCCGAGCCCCTCGACGAGGCAGCGCTCGAGCACCTGGGCCACGCGGATGTCGGTCGGGTTGACGGTCTTGTCGTCGCGCACGCGGATGAACACCGGGTGCAGGATGCTCGCGCCGGGCATCTCACGGACCGTCGTCCAGCCCTTCGCGCCGTGCTCGAGCACCATGCGATGGATCGGGTCGCCGCTCGAGTCCTCGCCCTGGATGTCGGTCACCTTGAACTCGATCACCGTCTCCGGCTTGACGAACCGGTAAAGTGCCCCCTTGCTGTTGGCGTAGCGGAAGTTGCTGGCGATCTCCGCGCCCGCGAGCGCCTTCTTGAAGCGGTGGCGCTCCTCGGTCGGCATGTTGCCGCATGAACCGATCACCTGGAACGTGCCGTCGTCGCGCATCAGCGCCATCAGCAGCGCGCCGACGCCCTCCGGGTCGTCCGAGCTGTCGGTGTAGCCGATGACGACCGCGTCGATCGTGATCGACGGCTTGGCCTTGATCACCAGGCCCTCCGCGCGGATCACCAGACCCTCGCCCTTGCCGCCCTCGACCCACTCGTTCCACAGCGCCAGCACCCGCTCGCTGCCGGTCACCGCCTCGGTCTTGATCGCCTGCAGGCGCTTGCCGCCAGCCAGCACCCGCTGCAGCACCGCGAGGCGCTCGCCGTAGACGATGCTGCGCACGGGCGCCTCGGCGTCGCCGCCCTGCACGAGGTCGAACGCGTGGAACACCATGCGCTCGACCTGCGCCTTGTCCTCGCCGCCCATGATGTTCGCCAGGTCGCCGACGCGGGTGCGCCCCTGACCGGCGGGCTTGACCGCGAACAGCTCGCCCGCGAACACCGTGCGACCCTTGAGCTTGCCCGCGACGGCCTTCGCCTCGGCGAGCACCGGCACGTCGCCCGACACCACACGCCCGGTCGGCGAGCTGAGGAACACGTCGCCCTCGTCGAAGATCAGGAACCACAGCTCCCCGTCGATCTTCGGCGAGACGAGCATGTTCCCGTGCGGCAGGGCAGTCGCGAGGTCGTCCTGGACCATCGCGCGGTAGCTACCGGCCACCACGCGCTTGTAGTTGCGCACGGCCGCGGCCAGCTCGAGGTCTTGCACGGAGCCGGCGGGCGAGTGACGGCCCTTGCCGAGCGGACGGGCGCTATCGACGGAGTAGAGTGTCATATGAAAAGATCCCTTGGTCCGATCAGCTCGCGGCGATCGTGCGCAGCTCGAGGTTGCTGAGGTGGAGCAGCAGCTTGTAACGCGGCCCGTCGACGCGGCCCTCGAGGAAGGCCTGGTAGCGCGCGCCGTTCTCCTGGAAGATCAGCGGGTCGCGGCCCTTGGGGCCGGCGCCGAGGCGAGCGACCTCGTCCTTGTCGGCGAGCTCCTTCGCCATCGCGTGCAGGAAGTCGAAGCTCAGGCCATCGACGTGCTTGATCTGGATCGTGCGACAAAACGCGAACTTGGTGACGACCTCGCCGCGCTTGACTCGCATCTTGGTCCAGCGCACCGGCGACTCCTCGTTGGTGTTCGCGGGCACCGACTCGGCCGGCTTGCGCTCGCGCTCCTTGCCGTCGGCGCCGAAGATCACCTCGACCAGCGAAGGCGAGGCGTGCAGCACCTCCCCGGTGCCGGACAGGAACACCGTCTGGGTGTCGCCGACGTCCCGGCCGACGACCTCCTTGTCGATCTCCGGGTCACCCTCGATCAGCGCCTTCGCCAGCGCATCACCGTGGCTCTGCACCAGCTTGCCGTGCAGGCCGCTCTCGGTGGTGGCGACGTAGCGCTTGAAGGCCAGCTTCTTGCCCGGCAGCCCCGTGGTCGGACCGTCCTGCTTGCGCACGGACTCGATCACGACCTGGGCGTTGCGCGCGGCCTCGTTCATCAGATTGATCTTACGCATGGCGGCTCCTGGCTCGTGAAACAGCTCAGAACATCTCGAAGTCCAGCTCGTCGTCGTCGCCGTCCGCGGCGTCGTCGCTCGTCTCGGTGGCGACCGTCGCCAGCTCCAGCCACGCGGTCTCGGTCGGCGTGCCGACCAGCGCGAAGAAGCCGGTCGTGTTGCCGACCAAAAACGCGGTCTCGCTCTGGTAGCCGCCGCGGTAGCACAGCGTGAACTTGTAGACCTTGCCGGCCTTGAGCTCGGCCTCGAGCTTGGGGTCGAGGCCCTCGGGGTTGAGCGCGTACACCGATCGCACCGCGAGGTCGAGCACCTCGGTCGCGTCGACCGGGCCGGTCAACTTCTGCGACTCCCCGAGCGTCGAGCCGATCATCGGCAGTGGCTTGCCGTCGGGCCCGAGACCGACGAGCTTGTTGCTCGGGACCCATGAGCCGCCCTCGTCGAAGTAGCCCTGCGCGGTCATGCCGGTGCGGACCAGCAGCGTGCCGTCACGGGTCAGCTCCGCCTTCTCGCAGCGCGAGCCGCCCGGGTCGAGGACCTGACGCTGGCGCTTGCCATACAGCTTGGTACGGTCGAGCTTCTCGTGATCGAAGCGGGACTCGACGCCGCCCAGAGAGACGATGATCGGTTTGGCCATGGGTACCTCGCAGACGTCGACGGAGCAGCCGGCGACGACGCGAAGCCCTTATCGTCCACCGCAAATCGCCCCGTCAACCGCGAACCTCGTTCGCCACGATCCCTCCCGGATCATCGCGCGGAACTGCGCGGACGAGGTCGGCGTACGCAAGTGCGCGCGCGCTATCGCATCGCCGCGTGGAGCTCGAGCGTGCCGCCCTCGCCCACCTCGCGGCCCCGCGTCGCCGTCCATGCGCCGAGCCCCGTATCGGCGTCGTGGCCGACCGTCGCTGTCCAGTACGTCTTCCCGTAAGCTGTATAGATATTGCCGCCGGCACCCGCAGTGGAGCATGCGATAGCTGGCACCGTGGTGATCGAAGCCCAGCGCCGTCGCCCGTCGTCGCGTCGGGCGCGAGCGACAGGTCGAGGTCGAGGTCGTGGTCGCACCGCCGTCGTCGCCGCACCCGGTCATGGAGCGCCGCAAATGCCCGCGGCGCGCTCCCACGCCGCGCATGCGCGCCGGCCTCAGTTCACGACATCGGCGACGCGAACCGCGTACCCGAAGGCCGCCATCGAGCTGTAGGCCAGATAGACGAAGCCGCCGTCGGCGTAGCAGCTACCCCACGAGTTCTTGAGGATCAGGTAGCCGCCGCCGCCGCCCGCCGGGGCCCCGGGCCTCACGACCGCCAGCGTCGCGTTGTCGATGGTGCCGACGACGTGGATCGCGTGCGATCCGACGGTCGGCTCGAACTGAATGGCGTTCACGTAGCCGCCCACCATCGGGGTCTTGAAGGAGTTCGGCACCACGAAGCTCATGACCAGCGACTTCTTGATCCCGAGGTACGCCTTGATCAGCGCCAGGTTGACCCCGATGTCGAACGTGCTCGAGACCCGCGAGCCCGTGCCCGTGCCGACCGGCGAGTTGTAGTAGCACGTGTTGCCGATGCACATCTGGCCGCCCTGGTGGGCCGTGTCGGAGCAGTAATTGCTGATCAGGCCGCCAGGCGAGAACGTGTAACCGACGCACGAATTCAGGTATAAGGAGCCCGCAATGTCGAGGCGGCTGAACGCCGGGTTATACGGCCACGACCCCTCGTTCGCAAAGCGGTAGCTCTCGGAGGCGGCCAGGTCGAGCGTGGTGGCCACGTCGAGCCCATCGCCGTAGTTCGTGAGGCCGGACCACTGGGCCTTGGCGCGGTAGTACAGGTCCTGCTCCGAGTAATTCGGGATGCCGCCGCCACCGACGGACCGCGCCGTCTCGACCGCGGAGGTGACGGCGAACGCCGTGCAACTGCCACGATTGCCCTGGTTCTTGACGGTGCTCAGGTTCGGCTTGAGCGGGAACGAGAAGTTGGCGACCACGCCCGAGGCGACGCTCGGGTTGCAGACAGCGCCGGAGTTGTCCGCCGTCGGCTGCGACGGCCCGTCGGGGGCGCGGGGGACGATGATCGACCCGAGCAGATCGGGGTGCGCCGCGAGGCGCTCGATCTCCACGCCGATCTCTCTCGCGCTCGCCGAACGCAGCGAATCCGGCGACACCACGCCGAGGCGCTCATGCTCGGTCGGGGCGATGTTCTGGTGGAGCGCGCGGTAGGCCGCGAGCTGATTGGCGGGGCTGTCGAGGGCATCGAGCGCCGCGGCGAGGTCCAGCGTGGTGGTCGCCGGGCCCATCGTGATGATCTCGCGTTCCCCGACATCCGCGTCGGCGATCGTCACGCGATAGTTGCCATCTTTCGTGCGCTCGACGCCCCGCGCCGGCGCAATG
>JAYUXQ010000309.1:0-4993 GCA_043752905.1 Nannocystis sp.
CCGAGGCATGGAAGAAGAAGAGTACGATCACGCCGAGCAAGGGGAACGCGGTCGCCGTCGACGCCCAGGGCGAGGTCTACGAGCTGTTCACCGAGTGGAGCCCGCAGGGGGCGCGGTGCCATGTACGGCGCCGTGACACCGAGGGTGAGCCGGTGTGGCCGCAGGATGCGGTCGCCCTCGCTGCCGGGGTGAGCTGCGGCGGCGAGGACATCGAGGTCGCGCCGGACGGCACGATCTGGGCGCTGACCAACACCGTTGTCGATGAGGTCCACCGCTGGCAGCTCTTCCATCTCGACCCCGACGGGGAGCAGGTGGACGCACCACAGGTCGGTGACTTTCAGGAATTTGGGCGCGGGCTCGACGTGAACGCCGCGGGCGACCTGCTCCTGTGCGGCACGCGACCGGGCCTTTTGCTGCCCGACGCCTGGGTCCGGCTGTCGCTGTCGGCGGGCAAGGGCTGGACGGTGCCGTGGGTCTACAAGTTCGAGGACAAAGAGTTCGACGAGCGGACGCGGGACTGTGCGTTCGTCGAGGATCGTATCATGGTGGTGGGTGAGGCGTTCGGGAAGCACGATAAGGACGAGCTCGATCAAATGAGCCGCGGCTTTGTCGTGGAGCTCGGCGTCAATGGGGCGGAGCTCTCCGAAGCCGTGGCGACAGCCTCGCCGTGGCAGAGCGGGTACGAGGCGGTCGCGCCGGATGGTGACGGCGGGTACGTGGCGGTGGGCTATACCTGCGACGCGAAGGTCACGCCCTGCACCCCGACGCAGGGGGTCGTGAACTGGTTCACGCCGGGGGCGTCGCTGACTTGGGGGCAGCCGGTCACAACGGCCGCGACGGTGTGGGATGTCGCGGTGAGCCCTTCGGGCGGCGTGGTGGTCGCCGCCGAGGCGCTCATCAAGGGCAAAGGCTTTCTGGCTCAGGCGTGGGCGGCCGGGCAAGGGATGCCCTCCTGGGCGTACCAAGGCACTCTCAGCACCCTTCAGGTCGCCACGGGGATCGCGGTTGGCCCCTACGGGTACATCTCGGTGGGTGGCTACTATCTCGACGGCGACACGCTGGCTGCCGGGGTCGTCACCCTGCACCCGTACTAGCCGGGTACGAACATGCTGCAAGCGTCCAGGGCGAGGAGCGCAGCCTTATCGAAGGCATCCCCGTAGTCCTCGAAGGCCAGGTGCCTGAGGATACTGTTCGGGAACGACGGGATAAGGTTGCAGAGCCGGTGATCGGGATTCATGTCGGCCTTGCAGTCCGGGCCGTTGATGATGCCGAACGCGACGATCGCGTTGAGATCGCCGTGCTTGGCGTCCACGACCGCCTGCCGCCACTCCTGCCATTTCCCCTGAGATCCGCCGAGGATGTTGTCCTCGGGGCCGATCATGGTCAGCACGAGGAGCGCGTCGTCCCGCAGAAAGCCGGCGTTGCAGCCGCCGGGCTCGGGCTCGGAGGCGTTGAGCTGGGGGCCCACGGCAGCGACGAGCGCGTCACCCATCAGGTTATTGCCCGAGGCGCCGACGCGGGCGATGCACTCAAAGGCCGACGGGATGTCGGCGGTGTCCTTGGTGATGTAGCGGCGCCCGCCGAGGTCGCAGGGGACGTTCGGTGCATAGGGCCCAACGTTGTAAACGGTACCCGCGCCGACGGTCGTGTCGCAGGCGGACGGAACAGCGCCGCAGGGGTAGCCTGGTGCATTTTTGCAGGGGGCTGGGCACTGGGCCTCACAGCTCTCCACCCACCACTTTTGTTCGCTGTCGACGACCATGATGTGGACGTCGAAGTAATCAAACTGGGCCTGGATGGTGGCGAGAAAGTTCGGTCCCGCAGCGACGAGCTTGTCCTGCGCCGAGCCCATGGTGCCGTCACGCGAGATGACGAACAGGAAATCGATCTTTCCCTTGCAGCCGATCGGCGGACCGCCAAAGTCGGGCATCATGCCCATGTCCGGGAACAGGGCGCCTGTCGTCGATGAGCCCGTGCTGCCGTCCGCCGAGCCGCTCCCCGTCGAGCTGCTCGAGGTACTTGATGTGCTCGACGAGCCATCGCCGGTCGAGGTCGACCCGCCCGAGCTGGTGTCGCTCGGGTGCGTGGTTGCGCCTGGCATGGTGAAGCCCGTTGACGAGTCGGCGGGCCCATTGCAGGCGAGCCCGAGGAAGCAGGCAGCGGCGGCGAGGCGTGCGGGGGGCATAGCCGCCCAGTCTAGCGCGGAGCCGCGCCGAAGCCAAGCGTGGCTACAGCACATGGACTTGGTCCACGTAGCCGACCAGTTGCCCGTCCACGAGATACACGTCCATCAGGAGGGTGAGGTCGCTTCGCCCCTCCTCAACGGTCCAGAGGTCCATTTCGAGCGCCCATTCGCCGGGTTTTCCGCGGATCGCATATACGTGCACGCTGGTGTACGCATCCGCGGGCGGATACGTGAGAGTCGCAGGATACTGGTGAACCTCGTTCTCGATCTCTTCCGGGGTTGCCCGCCCCGGAAGACATCGAATAACGGCATAGTTACCTTCGACGAGGGCATGCGTGGTCTCGCGGAGTAGCTCCCGGAACCTCGTATCGAGGTCCGTATCGGTCACGTGCCTCTGGCCAGGGAAGGCGCGCAGCACCTCAACCCTCGTGAACTCGATGGGGATCGTTGAGCCACTCGACATGGTCAGGCTTAGATGCCACTTGCTGTCCGCCAGGGTGGGACCGTTCATCGCGGCGATCGTCGCTGAGGGACGAGCCTCGGCGACGAGTCGCAGACAGCTCTGACGCGGCAGCCCCTCGAATCGGAGAAGGACATGATCGGCCCCGAACTCGTCAACCGCGAGCCGAGTGAGAGGGCCTACGAGTAGGGCCGCGTTGCCGGCTTCATAGGAGGCGACGGCTTCGATCACCTGGGCCTGATCCAGGCAGGGCAACGATGGCACGGTGCTCTGAAGGGAGTCGTTTGTCATTGCCTGTTGCCCGGGATCCGCGTCGGCGTGCTCGGTGTGACGCCGATCGAGCTAAAGTACCTGTCTGCGAATTCGATGGCCTGCCGCGACTGTTCGGGCGAAAGCCCTGCCGTGCGCAGAGCTTTGTATCCGATCCTGCGCTCGGCTGCATAGGTCCCTCCGCCAGCCTCCCGCTGGATTGCCGTGGCCTTGTAGTGGGGGCTTCCAACGCGACCCGGCGGACCCTCAAGCTGCACGGTGGGGGCCCCGCCGTGTGTGTACCCCGGTAAGTCCTTGGCGGCCTTGTGCTGGATGATGTGGTGAGCGTCCTTCGCCCCTTGGTTGCGCAGCTCGTTGTAGGTGCCGAGGCGCATGCCGCTGGCGGCGTCGGCGGCACGGTCGGACCCGCGGAGCCAGCGAACACCGTCCTTGAGGTCGCCGATGCTGACCGGCAGGTACTCAGTGCCGAGGGAGACGGCCGAGAGGACGCGGGCGCCGAAGCTGGAGTTGCGACCGACGACGATCGCCACGTCTTCGACCACACTCATGGCCTCGTCGGCCTTGCTGGCGCCCTTGAAGAGGCGGACGACGCCCTTGATCACCCAAGGGATGAGGCCGTGGCCGCTCGGGTCGATGTGCTGGACCGGATTGTTGCCGGCGTAGCGGTAGAGGTTGCGCTCGCCGGGACGGTTGAGGTTCGCGCTGGGGTTGAGGAGGTAGTACGGGTCCGGGGCGGTCCAGCGGCCCAGCTCGGGGAGGTAGTGGCGGGCGCCGAGCACGACGGCGCCGGAGTGCGGCGTGTCCTCGGCGCCCGTGAAGCGATAGTCCGGGCCGCGCTCGCCGTCGGCGCGCCAGGCCAGCGCGGGGGCGCCGTAGGGGTCGTTGGCGTCGTGCGCGACGGGCTTGCCCTGGTGATCGAGGACGAGGGCGGCGCTGCCGAGGCGGTCGCTGACGTGGTAGCGCGTGTGCTCGTCGGGGAGCAGCGGGTTGGTGGCGTCGCCGGACTGGCAGCTCACCGAGGCGAAGACGAACAGGGCGAACTGGCCGGCGAAGCGCAAGGGGCGGGGCCAGGACCATGCGACGCGGCGGCGGCGAAGCAGCGCGAGCGCGACGACAAGCAGCGCGCCCAGGGCGGCGGCAGAGAGCGGCTGCGGGGCATAGTCGGTCTCGGGGAGCTTGGCGGCGCTCTCGGCGATGCGTTCACCGTTCCACAGGATCCAGCGGACGAGCTGGCCGTCGCGGACCTCGACCTGCTTTGAAAAGTAGAGGGTCTCGTGCGTCAGGCTGCCGCTCGCGGTGTACTCGCGGCGGATCGCCTCGGTGCCGGCGTGATCGTAGATGTGCTCGGTGCGGTCGCCGTCCGCGGCGATAAACGACTCGACGCGGCCCTGCGGGTTTGTGCGCCAGGTGCCCGCGGGGACCGGCCCGTTGCCGGTGACGGCGGCGAGGTTGCCAGCGGCGTCGTAGGTGAAGTTCTGGCCCCGCGCGGCGGTGACGGCGTGCGGCTGCGAGCCTGCGTAGGTGTACGAGGCTTTGCTGCTGTGCGTGATGCTGTCGTCGTCGGAGTAGGCCCAGGTCTGGGCACCGTAGGAGCCCTGTGCGCGGGTGAGGCGGCGAAGATCGTCGTATGCGAAGCGCTGCGACTGGTCGGCGGCGCGGTGGTCCTGGG
This sequence comes from Nannocystis sp., assembly GCA_043752905.1. Classification (GTDB taxonomy): domain Bacteria; phylum Myxococcota_A; class Polyangia; order Nannocystales; family Nannocystaceae; genus Nannocystis. Next base: position 4,585 of record JAYUXQ010000309.1, read on the forward strand.
TCTGTGTGAGCAGGCCGGCGGCATCGTAGGTGTGCGTGTAGTGGAGGAGGTCGACGGTGCCCTGCGTGACGCGGTGGGCCTGCAAGCGGCCAGTGTGGTCGAGCGCGCGGGTCGTGCGGACGCCGCTGGCGAGCTCGAGAGCGGTCCAGCGGCCGCGCGGGTCGTAGGTGGCGGCGGCGAGCCAGCCGGCGAGCGGCGCCTCGAGGCCGCGGGCCGTGTAGTCGCGCTCCAGCTCGGCGCCGTCTGGGAAGATTTCGCGGAGGATGCGGTCCTGGGCGTCGTACTCGGTGCTCTGCGAGAGGGTGACGGGCCCGGCATGCGCGGCGTAACGGCGGGCCACGCGGACGATGCGGCCGCGGATGTCGTGGTCGAAGTCGACGCGGCCGGCGGCGTCCTCGACGGCGGTGAG
>JAYUXQ010000310.1:0-1944 GCA_043752905.1 Nannocystis sp.
GAACTCGAGCCGCCAGCCCTGCGGCAGCGGGGCCTGGAGCCCGATGTTCGCGCTCATCAGCGTATACGCCGGCATCGTCCCGAGCTCGCCCGTCGCCCATTCGACGATGTTGCCATAATCCGTGTATTGCTTGCCCGTGTAATCCAGCGTGGTGCCGAACTTGAGCCCGAACGGGAACCGATACGACGCCCGACCCCACGCCTCGTGCACCGGGTACCAGGGCATACGATTACCGGCGTAGATATCGGCGAGCACCTTGCTGCCCGTATATGCATAGCCGGCCTCGAGCTCGACGCCCTCGACGCGCTCCCACACCTCGCCGGGCAGCCACTCGACGTTGGCCTCGACCCCGTAGCCGTGCGCCGCCGGGATGATGGCGATCGAGTTGTCGCCCTCGTCGCGTAAAAAACGAAAATACTTGTACCAGACGTCGAAGCTCGCATACACCCCGCCGAGGTCCATCAGCTTGACGCCGCCCTCGACCATATCGGCCAGCTCCGGCTGGATCCACCGGCTGTTGTCGGTCGTCGGCATGTTGATCGTCGCCGAGAAGTAGCTCGGCGCGCCGAACGACCGCCCGTAGCCGACAAAGCCCGCCACCTCGTCGATGCCGTACCATAACGACAGGCCGGGCAGCGCGCCACCCTGCAGCGGACGCGGCACCGATCGGCGATTGAGCAGGTCATAAAATCCCTGTTGCATGATCTCCCCGCGGATGCCGGCCGTGATCACCAGGCGCGTGTCGAGCAGGTACAGCTTGTCCTCGGCGTACAACGAGAAGCCGGCGGTACGTCCGTCGAGGCAGCGCCGTCCGAGCCGGTCGAACGCGACGTCGAGCCCGCGGTCGCAGCTGCGCGTGTCCCCGAGGTTGGTCGCCGGCATGTTCGGGTCGCGCGACCACACCTCTCGCAGCCGCGCCCACTCGAACACCCCGCGCGCGCCGAAGCTGAGGTCCTGAAACAATTGCTTGTGACGCACGCGAAACGCGTAGCGCGGCTCGACGCCGAACACGTTGAACAGCCGCGGCTGGACCGTCAACAGCGTCGTGTCCATCGCCAGGTTGCGGTCCTCGTTGGTCGCCATCACGCTGCGGCGAAAGGTGTGGCTGTAGAACGAGATGACCTGAAACTCGTGGTGCTCGCGCGGGCGCCAGCGCAGCTTGAGGCTCGTGGCCTCGCGGTGGCCGTCGAACCGGTCGTTTGGGCGCAGGCTCTGGAACCTGTCGACCTCGTAGTCCTTGGTCCGCAGGCCGCCCGGCAGCTTGCTCTGTTCCCAGAACAGGTGCGAGCTCGAGTCGATCCTCAGCCGCGACGTGATCGGGTACGAGAATTTAATGATCCCGCCCTCGCTATGAAAATTGCTGTTCCCCCGATATGTCTTGCCAAAGCGCGGGGCGTACTCGAAGTACATGCCGAGCTTGTTGTGCGTGCCGCCGTAGGAAGCCGCCACGCCGGCATCCCCGAACTGATCGACCTGCCCGGTGACGGAGACCGTCGGGTTGATGGGGATCGGGTGCGAGATCAGATTGAACACGCCGCCGGACGTCCACGGCCCGAAGCGCACCGAGGCCCCTCCGCGCACCGTGTCGATCGAGGCGATCTGGAACAGCGACAGCGGGAACAGGCTCAGCGACGGGTTGCCGTACGGCGCCGGCGCGATCGGGACCTCGTCGAGCAGCACCGTCGCCTGCTCGGACAACCGCGGGTTGGCCCCGCGGACCGCGACGTTGAGCTTGGTCGCCGAGGTCGACAGCCCCGAGTTGCCCTCGACCGCGCGCACCCCTGGCACCTTGTCCAGCATCTCCGCCACCGACGAGGCGCCCTGCGCGATCGCCTTCCTGGTGTCGACAATGGCGCGACCCCCCGCGTGCCGCTGCACGTCGATCCGCGTGCTGCGGCCGAGCGCGTCGGTGGAGACCTCGATGTAACGCACCTCGCGCGCCAG
>JAYUXQ010000311.1:0-1943 GCA_043752905.1 Nannocystis sp.
ATTACTGACGAGCGCCGCGCGGCGGTCCTGGTCGAGCACCACAATTTGCTGCTCCTCGATCTGATCGATCGCCATCTTGACCATGCCGACGGCGCCCTCGACGATGCGGGATCGGGCGTCGATGATCGCCTCGGCCTGTTGACGGCGCAGCATGACGCCGGCGATCTCCTGGGCGTACGCGAGGTGGCTGATGCGGACCTCGAGCACCTCGACGCCAGCGTGTGACAGCCGGTCGGCGAGCTGGCGCATCAGCTCCTGGTTGACCTCCTCGGAGTCGCCGCGCAGCGACGACTGGCCGGGCTTGGCGGAGTCGTACGGGTGGCGCGCGGCGGTCGTGCGGATCGCGGACTCGGTCTGGACGGCGACGTAGCGCTCGTAGTGTTCGACGTCGAACACGGCCTGCGCGGTGTCCTTGACGCGCCACACGACCACGGCGCCGATCTCGATCGGGTTACCGCGCAGGTCGTTGACCTTGAGGCGCGAGCTGTCGAAGTTGTTGACCCGCAGCGAGACGGCCCTGCGGGTCGCCAGCGGGTTGATCCAGTACAGGCCGGGCGTGCGCAGGGTGCCGCGGTAGGTCCCGAACAGCAGGACGACCTGCGACTGGTTGGGCTCGACGAGCACCAGGCCGCGGATGAGGAGGATCCCGAGGCCGAACAGGAACAGCAGCGGGACCGCCAGCACCGCCATCAGCAGGCCGGGCAGCTGCACGCCGTTGTAGGCCTGCTCGCGCGTCGCCACCATCGTCACCGGGTCCATGACGGCGAGCGCCTGCTCGGGGTTGGTGCGCATCGGGTGGCCGGGGGACGGCGGTCGTTCGAGGTCGCTCATGCCACGGATGGTATACCCTCGGACCACTTACCGGCCCGCGGGCAATTGCACCGCGCCGACCTCGAGCTCGAAGCCCGGCAGCTGGCGGACGAGGCCCGCGCCGAACGCCGAGGAGGGCGTGTGATAGCCGGGCTCGGGGCGCTCGGAGAGCAGGCGCCGCACGCAGGCCAGGCTGGTGATGACCGTCGCGTTGTAGCCCTCGGGCGTGCGCAGGCGGCCCTCGACGCTCTGGCCGGCGACGCCCGTCACCTTGCCCCACAGGTCGGCGCGGGACGCCTCGCGCGCGGCCTCCTTGGGCCCGTGGACCGTGCGTCCGACGATCGCCTTGAGCAGCTTGACCACGGTCGGGCGGCGCAGGACCGGGCCGAGCATGTTCATGAGCCTGAGGCCGCGGATCTGGCCCGGCGGCATCGCCATGTACACCGTGATGTCGGCGATGCCGGTCGAGTGGTGCGCCGTCGAGACGTCGCCCCAGCCGATCGCCACCGTGGTGCGCGGCTTACCGTCGAACTCGACCGTCTTTTGCAGCGCGTCGGCGGCGACCGTCTCGATCTTGCCGCCGCGGCGCACCTGCGTCCCACGCCCGACCTGCTCGAGCATCGTCTTGAGGGTGCCGCGGCTCATCGACCCCAGCGCCTGGAACGCGAGCTCGAGGCGGACCGCCCCCGGCAGCGCCTCCGCGAGCGCGCGCGCGAGGCAGTCCGAGGGCACGACGTCGAAGCCGACGCCCGGCAGCACGACCACGCCCCGCGCCTTCGCCTCGGCGTCACGCGCCTTGCAGGCCTCGAATACGTCGATCTCGCCCGTGATGTCGAGGTAGTGCACGCGCGCGCGCAGGCAGGCGGTGACCATCGGCTCGCTGGTCGCCGAGAACGGGCCCGCGGTGTGCAGTACGAGCGCCATGCCCTCGAGGTTGCGGGCGACGGTGTCCGGGTCATCGAGGTCGAACACGCGGCTCTCGAGGCCGAGGCGCGCCGCGAGCTTCTCGATCGCGGCCCGGTTGCGGCCGGCCAGCACCGGGCGGAGCCCATCGGCCACGGCCTTCTCGGCGATCAGCTCGCCCGTGTAACCATTCGCTCCGTACAACATCCAGGGGGTCGTCATGCCGGCCC
>JAYUXQ010000312.1:0-4983 GCA_043752905.1 Nannocystis sp.
AGGCCAAGAACGGAAACCAGAACGCGGTGATCGTGCTCGGTATCGGCAAATGGGGGGCCGATCTCGATGGTTGCCAGAGCCCGCTTTGCCGGTTTGTGAGGAGATTCCCGTTTCATAAATTTGGTCAGATTAGCGCGCCAGATTATGGCGAGCACTTTGCAGCGGCCGTCGACCTCGTGGATGAGGCGTGCAAGGCTTTCAACCCCCCGGGTTAATCTGGTTAGCCTTGCGCAGATTCGCGGAGCTGGCGAGCCGCCGCCCGCTAGCCGTGGCCTCGCCCGATGACCGCGCGCATGGCATTGTCAAGCCAGCGAGCCCCGGCGAACCAGATGTACCCGTTCGGCCCGACCATGACGGCCTGGCCCAATTCGATCGAGTCGGTGTCAAAGACGTAGTCCAGCACGGGCTTGATATCGTCTGGGCGTCGCCCCGTCACCCGCAAGCCGAGATTGGATTTTGCATTCATGCTCACCGCCGACGCCACCACGTTGTATCCGGCGGGGTTATAGGCGACGTCGACAGCGAACGCGGGGCCCTCCTTACCCTTCTCCTCCTGCCGCGCATAGGGTTCGAGCGTTCCATCTCCAGAGGACCACTGGATCTCCCCCACCTGCACGCACTCGTCATCACACGCCCAGCCTACCGCGACGATTCCGCCGTTTCCGTCCGTCGCCAGCGCATACCCGCCGCTCGTCGCGTACGGCGTGCCGGGCGCCACGTACTCCCGTACGACCTCGCCCATGAGATCGACCTCGATGACGAAGGACCGTTTCCGCTGTTTTTGTTGGTCTGGGGCGTCAGTGTGCAATCCGGCGGCGCCGCCGGTGACATAGATTCGCTCGCCGTCGAACAGAATGTCCTCTGGCATTTCCTCGAAGTTATTTTCATAATTGTTCGGGGAATAGCCCCACTCGGTAATCACGCCGCGGCCGTCCACCGGCAAAAACCAAATCTTGGTCTGAATATCGTTTGTTTTTTCCTTGCCCGAAACCGTGGAGTATCCGACGATCGCCATGTCACCATTCGGAGCGATGCTCAGACCCCGCGCGGGCTCGTCGACCTCTCCGAGCTGCGGATCGCCCTTGAGGCTGCCGACCGCGGGATCGAGCTGCGCCAGCCACCATCGCGTGTGGCCGCCGTCCTCGATATTACCCAGCACAAAGATCGTTCCATCCGGGCCGATAGCGATGTCTTCCGCGCGCGACTCCCCGGCGGTGAACGTCAGCCATGTTCCCGGCCACACGAGATCGCCAGCGTCGTCGCGTTTGCTCACCCCCAAGCGTGCAGCCACGCCATCGCCCAATGTTGCGACCTCGTAGACGCTGCTGTGGCTGTCGACCGCGATCGCACGGGTCATGCTGTCGGGGACGCTGTTGGTTCGCAGCCAAATGTTTTTACCCGGCGGGGGAGCTTGGACCGAAAACTCCGCGGCTTCGACGGCTTCCAGCGCGTCTCTGGAGGCGGTGATGACCACGGTATGATCACCGTTCATGGATGCGCCGTAGACCTCGATCGCCCCCTTGTAGAAATTCGCCCCGCTCGCGGCGAGCGTCACCGGCTCCGCGCCATCCAAGGACATTGTCACATGGTCGGAGTATAGAGCTTCTACTTGCACATGAATCGGGGCCGCTTTCTTCAGCGTATCCGGATCCAGCCCGACGCTTTGAAGCTTCGGCGGAGCCATGGGCTCCTCCGGCATTTCTCCCGTCGATCCGCCCGTGGTGGTTTCGGATCCCGGGAGCGTCGTCGTTTCGACTCCGTCGCCGGCCCCTGACGTCGTGGGGGTTGCATCCCCGGTGCTGCTTGAAGCGTTCGCCGGGCACCTGGCGTCGGTGCCTCCCTGTTCATCGCAGACATGGACCTCGGCCAGATCGTCCAGCGCGCCGAGGCCGCAGCCCGGGGGAAACAAAACGGGCAGAATCAAAGCGCTGCGCCAGGCGCGCCCTTTGGGGTAGGCAAGGGAGACGAGGCAGGCGTGCGCGGTCATGCGCCCACTCTACACCCGAGCGCGCCCATCCGCTGCACGAGCCCGCTGGCGTGCGCCGCGGCGAGGTCCTTGCCTGCTTGCAGGTACATATTTGCGGTGTCTTGCCAGTGGGGCGCCGAACAACCGTGCCTTGAGCTCGGCGCGCGAGCTGATGGGCGAGCGGTGGGGCGACGGTGGGCGCCACCTCGGTGGGCGCGCTGCCGGGGTCGCCGGGCTCGGTCTCCGGGTCTGCCATCGCCACGCCGACGGTAGCGAAAACTCGGGGAGGTGGTCAGGCCGGGGCGGCGCGGGCGAGCTCGGAGGTCCAGCGGATGACCTTGTTGCGGCCGGCGTGTTTGGCCGCGTAGAGCCCGGAGTCGGCGCGGCTGAGGGCGTCGAGGAGGTTCTCGTGGGTGACATCGACGCCGGCGACGCCGACGCTGATGGTGACGTGCAGGGGGCCCTCGGCGGTGTCGATCGGGCGGGCGGCGATCGTGTCGCGCAGGCGCTCGGCGACGATCTCGGCGGCGCTCTCGAGGTCGGTCTCGGGCAACACCAGCGCGAACTCCTCGCCGCCGTAGCGCCCGGCGATGTCGCTCTGGCGCAGGCCGGCGAGGATCCGCTTGGCGATCGCGCACAGCACCTCGTCGCCGACGGAGTGGCCGTAGGTGTCGTTGACCGCCTTGAAGTGATCGATGTCGATCATGATCACGCTGATGTCGTGGCGATAGCGGCGGGCGCGGGCGATCTCCTCCTCGCCGAGGCGGAAGAAGTGGCGGCGGTTGTAGAGGTTGGTCAGCCAGTCGATCGTCGCCATCGTCTGGACCTCCGCGAGCAGGTTCTGCTGGGCGATCTGGGCGTCGAACTCGCGGCGCTCGAGCGCGCGGCGGTGGGCATGCGAGGCGGTCGTGACGACGGCGGTGGCGATCAGGAAGAATTGATTGGTGAGCGCGAGCGGGAGGTCGTCGAAGCTGGTCAGGCCGAGCACCAGCGGGGCCATGTAGAACAGGTAGATCGCCAGGTTGAAGCCGATCGCCATCGTCGTGCGCCACGAGAACAGGAGGCCGACGCACAGCAGTACCAGGTTGATGCCGGCGTAGTATTGCGACTCGTAGCCCTCGTGCATGAAGCACATCAGGGCGATCGACCACGCGACCATCAGCGAGAAGCCAAACGCCAGCGGGTTGGCGTGGCGCTCGAAGAAGCGGGGCGCGACGCGACGCAGCAGCAGCAGGCTGAGCCCGCACGCGGTCGGGATGACGCGGATCCACAGCAAGAGCCACGCCTGCTCGGGCATCACGAACCAGTCGAGGGCCCAGAACAGCGGGATGAAGATGATCCCGAGCCGGGCCTCGACCAGCAACGCCGCGGCGTTGCGCGGCGCCAGGCTGGCCTCGAAGTCGTTCGGGGTCGCTGCGGTCATCGCGGCTTGCGAAGAATGATGAAGTCGTAAGCCTCGGAGGACTCGCGCTGGATCTCGAGCTCGGCACCAGCTTCGATCAGTGGCGCGGTGAGGCGTCGTAGCTCGTCGCGGTCGCGGTAGATCAGGGTCCAGTCGAGCACGAGCTCGGCCAGCCAGTAATGCATGTTGGGGCCGAGGGCGTTGCCGACCGCGAGCAGGCCGCCGGGGGCCAGGCGCTCGTAGAGGGTCGACAGCAGGGCCTGGGCGCGGCGCAGGTTGAGGTAGTCGAACAGGCCGACGCAGTAGATGAAGTCCTGCGGCTCGCCGCGGACGGCCAGCGGGTCGCGGATCAGCTGCTCGAAGGAGAGGTACAGGCACTGCGTGGTGCACGAGGACTGGCGCGCGTCGATGCCACGCAGGACGTCGTGGTAGGCGACGCTGAGCGCCTTCTCCTCCTGGTCGATCAGCGTCCAGTGGATGTGCTCCGGCGGGCTGTCGCCCTCCGCGAGGTACTCGACGACCTCGCGCGCCGGACCGCAGCCGAGGCTCATCGCGCGCAGCGGCATGTCGTCGGCGCGGCGGCGGGCGTGCTCCTGCGCGGTCAGCTGCTTGATGAGGTCCTTGCGGGTGCGGACCCCGGCGCTCAGCGGCTCCTCGCAGGCGAGCTTGTGGAACACCTGGCCAAAGGCGGTCTCACCCTCGAAGCCATCCTTGTAGATGTGCAGCATCACCGTGAAGTCGCCAGGGTACCCGAGCGGCTTGTTGTATGCGCGGTGCAGGATGGGCGCCGCGGTCAACAGGGGGGTCAGCAGGGTCTCGGTGGCCGTCTTGGCGGCGGCGAGGGCCTGGCGGTCGCCGCGGACGGCGAGGGCAGCCTCGGCGGCGGCGCGTCGCAGGACGTTCCACCGCGGCCGCATGGCCTCGATGGCGCGGCGGGCCAGAGCCTCGCGCTCCTCGGGTCCGGCCTCGGCGTCCTGGAGGCGCAGCTCGTGGTAGCCGAGGGTGCGGCGATAGAAGGCGGCGAAGTGGACCGCGGCGAGCAGGGCGTCGCGGTAGGCGGCGGGGATGCGTGAGAGCAGGCGCTCGGGTCCGTCGAGCAGGTCCTGGCTGAGCGCCTGCTCCTCATCGAGGCGCTGCATCTCGTGGAGGTCGAGGAAGCCGGTGAGCAGCTGGAGGCCGACGCGTCGCTGGCCGTAGACTCGCTCCTCGCGGGCGACGCGTGCGCGGCCATGATAGGCGCTGGTGTCGTGGACGCGGATGTCGACCTCTATCACGTCGTCGACTTGCCACGGCGGAGCGTCCGGCGGGGCGAGGAACGACACGCCGTTCATGGCCATGTCATAGAGTTGAAAGTTACGGCCATCGATGACGATGACCGAGGCTTGCTCGCGCAGCAGCTCCCGCGCGAGCTGTCGCCGGGCCCGAAACGCGACTGCCTGGCCAAAACCCCCCGTGAGTTCCTCGTACGTCCGCACCGTGCGACCTCCCCGAAGCTGTAATCTCGCGCCCCCCGGGCGCCTGCAAGTCGTCACTATAGACGATCCGACTCGCCGGCCGCGGCGACGCTGACCACCGTCGTCGCTGCGCGTCTGCTCAGCCGGCGCGCAAATGCACG